>JBDSHU010000211.1:0-2938 GCA_039918335.1 Methylotenera sp.
CAAGTCCTATGGTAAGAAATTCAATGCTAGAAAATGGCGTGCCTGTTGAAAAGTTACTTTCAACTAGCTACGGGTGGGAGCCTGAGAGATTCAAATTCACTTCTTTAGCGCGACATAAAAATTTAAAACAAGTTTTTTTATTTGTCGGTACTTTATGTTTACGCAAGGGAGTGCCTTTGCTTTTAGAAGCATGGAAACGAGCGGGCATTGATGGGGAATTGTTACTTTGCGGCGCTGTTGACGAAGACATTCAATCTGGTTTCGAAGAACAGTTAAAAGGCAAAAATGTTCGTCATATTACTTATACAAAAAACATAGGAAAGATATACAGCCAAGCAGATGTTTTTGTTTTCCCTAGTTTAGAGGAAGGTGGCCCAATGGTAACTTATGAAGCAATGGCACATGGGATTCCTCCACTAGTGACTGAAATGGGCGCTGGGGCAATTGTTCAGAATGGTATTAATGGTGTAGTGTTGCCAGATATGGATATTGATGCTTGGGCTATGGCTATCAGAGATCTCGCTGAAAACAAACAAAAAAGAATAGAATTAGGAGAAAAGGCTCAGATACGTGCTCAAGCGTTTACTTGGCAGAAAGTTGCTGAACAAAGAGCGAAATTACTAGAAGACAGATATCCCCAGTTATGGAATGGATGTTGTTAATTAAACAAGCTTTGTTTAATTAAAAGGATATATCAAGGCTAAGAACTTATGGATAGTATGAATAACAATTCGATGATTGTTTCATCAGAAACTCCTGATTGGTCACGTGAATACAAGGCGATCTTTGATTGGGCGCCTTCGCGCTCTTTAATGGCCAGTATTCGTGATTATCAGAAATTTTCTGCTTCTTCAAATGTCGTTAAACGAGTCATATTTAGAAAAATAGCTATACTGAGACACTGCTTTTGGAGTGTTGTCACTGGTGCAGATGTTCCGTTAAATTGTCAAATTGAAGGTGGCTTGTTAATACCACATCCAAACGGCATTGTCATTCATCCTGAAGTGAAAATTGGCCCAAATTGCTTAATATTTCAACAAGTCACTATTGGGACAAAAGGGGTTGGTTTACCAAGCATTGGTGGGCATGTAGACATAGGAGCCGGTGCTAAGATACTTGGCAATGTGAAAATTGGTGATCATGCATGTATAGGCGCTAATGCAGTTGTCATGCAAGATGTGCCAGCAGGTAAAACTGCAGTGGGTATTCCTGCCAGAATATTAGATTAAAATGATTGTTAATAAAAAAGACCAATTTAGTGTTAGGCAAAATCTGATGCACATTACCTATTTTATTAACCAATATCCCAAGGTGAGTCACAGCTTTATCCGAAGAGAAATTCTTGCCTTAGAACGTCTAGGCATGAAGGTTCAGCGCATCGCGCTCAGAGGATTGAAAGATGTGTTGGTTGATCCAGATGATTTGAGTGAACGTACTAATACACAGTACGTGCTGGATGATGGCATGTTAAGAATGCTGTTATCTGTCTTTAAAGTACTTGTTTCAAATCCACTAAAATTCTTTCTAGCACTTAAGTTAGCGTTAAAAATGGGTTGGCATGCAGAGAGACCGTTACCTTATCATCTAATTTATTTTGCTGAAGCCTGCCAAATCGCTATTTGGATGAAATCTTTTGGCGCTCAACATGTACATGCTCATTTTGGTAGTAATTCAGCTGAGGTAGTTATGCTGGCGCATGCGTTAGGCGGACCCTCGTATAGTTTTACAGTGCACGGTCCTGAAGAGTTTGATAAACCGCAAGCGCTTAAACTTGCAGAAAAAATCAGGCATGCTGCTTTTGTTGTCGCAATCAGTTCTTACGGACGTAGCCAGTTATTTCGTTGGTTAGCACATGATTACTGGCATAAAGTTAAGATCGTTCATTGCGGACTTGAACAATCATTTTACGATGTTGTACCTGCTCAAACAGAGAAAGCAGATTTACCTAAAATAGCACGCTTGATATGTGTAGGTAGGTTGTGTGAGCAAAAAGGACAATTGTTATTATTGGAAGCATGCCGAAACTTAAAAGAGAAAGGCCTTGAGTTTGAGCTATTACTTGCTGGGGATGGAGAAATGCGCCCTGAAGTTGAGCGGATGGTTAGTGCTTACGATCTTGGCGATAAAGTGAAGATTACTGGCTGGATCAGTAGTAAGCAGGTTAGAGATGAAATATTAGCTTCACATGCGATGGTGCTCCCAAGTTTTGCTGAAGGTTTACCAGTCGTGATTATGGAAGCAATGGCACTAAGACGCCCCGTAATCAGTACTTTCGTTGCAGGAATCCCAGAACTGGTCATAAACGGGCAGAATGGCTGGCTAGTGCCAGCCGGTTCAGTTGCAGAGCTAACCATGGCCATTGAGCAACTGCTTAAGGCATCGGCTGAGCAGTTAATAGGGATGGGAGAGGCTGCCTACGCAAGGGTAAGGCAGCGGCATGATATTGATACTGAAGCAGAAAAACTATCCGTATTGTTTCGTGAAAATACACTCGGAAGATTAACATGAGCTTAATCTCGTTTTTGCTTGTGATGATTGCTGTAATCTTGCTAGTTCCCACTTTAGTTCTATTTGTGCAAGTCCTATCCGCATGCTTTTTTAAACGTCATGCAGATACCATTATTTCAAATGAGATATCTATTGCAGTATTGATTCCTGCCCATAATGAGTCTTCAGGGATAATTGCTACGTTAAACTCTATAAGATCTCAGTTGAAATCAAAAGATCGTCTTCTTGTAGTAGCAGATAATTGTGACGACGATACCGCTGCTGTTGCTTTAGCGAATGGGGCTGAAGTCATTGAGCGACATGATACAACTAAACGAGGGAAAGGTTTTGCGCTAGATTTCGGTATTCACTACCTATCTCAAAATCCCTTGGATGTAGTGATTATTATCGATGCTGATTGTATTTTAGAAGCAAATGCATTGAAGCCACT
>JBDSHU010000212.1:0-8406 GCA_039918335.1 Methylotenera sp.
AAAAAAGAGCGACTCAGTTTTTTTCAATAAGCCCTTCTAACGGATTTAACGCTGAAAAATACAAGGCGTTGTTAGAAGGGCTGGAAATAAGTGAAGTTGCCTTTAGTGCGGTTGCAAGTAATAAAGACGAGCGCTCAGATAGTGATTTTTGGACTAAACAGCCCAAGAAAAACTCTAAACTTTATTATGAAAAAATAGGTGATTGTTTAATTCAATCTCAATACGGCATTTCAATTGAAATGAATGAAAATGCCAATGGTTATCCTATTTACCGGATGAATGAAATACACAATATGCTTTGTGATTTTGAGGTTGATAAACATGCTGATATTTCTCAATCTGAAATGGAAATCTTCAGGTTAAATGACAGGGATGTTTTATTTAATCGTACCAATTCTTATGAGTGGGTTGGTAGAACGGGGATTTACAGAAAAGTCGACCAAAGAGATTTTATTTTTGCCTCTTATTTAGTTAAGTTTGTTCCAGACCAAAGCAAATTACTGCCAGAATATTTAGCAGCGTTTTTAAATTCTAGTTACGGTATTTGGGATGTTAAAAGACGTTCACGCCAATCAATAAATCAAACAAATGTTAACCCAGAAGAAGTAAAGCAAATTGAAATTCCATTGCTAGGTCTTGGCTTTCAGGAAAAAATAAAGAGAAATTTTGATAGCGCATACGAGTTTTTAAAAACATCTGAAAATCTCTATAAGCAAGCTGAAATAGCATTGCTTGATGCAGTCGGTTTGGCAGACTTTAAGCCTTCAACACAAAACACCAACGTCAAAAACTTTGCGCAAAGCTTTGGAGAAACTGGTCGCTTAGATGCAGAGTATTACCAGACCAAATATGAGGATTATTTAAAATTAATTATTGGTTACAAAAATGGATGGTGTAAGTTAACGAATGTTTGCGAGCTGAAAGATTCGAACTTCAGCCCTGACGATTATGTTGAGTATCAATACATAGAGCTTTCAAACATCAATAAATCAGGTGGTGTTTCTGGGTGTACTTCTGATATTGGTAAAAACTTACCAAGTCGAGCTAGGCGATTAGTCAGTGCTGGGGATGTGGTGATTTCATCTATTGAAGGCTCTCTACTAAGCTGCGCTTTAGTCACAAGTGAATATGATAATGCGTTATGTTCAACAGGATTTTATGTCATTAAATCTGATGAAATAAATTCAGAAACATTGCTCGTCATGATGAAATCAGCGTTAATGCAGAATATTCTTAAACAGAATTGTTCAGGCACTATTTTGACTGCGATTAATAAAGATGAGTTTTCTAATTTGCCAATCCCAAAAATCGATTTAACTACGCAGACCAACATTAGCGAGCTAGTGCAACAAAGCTTTACCCTTAAAATCGAAGGCGAGCGTCTGCTTAATGTGGCAAAACATGCAGTAGAAATAGCTATTCAGCAAGATGAATTTGCAGGGTTAGCATATATCAAAATGGAAGCACCTAGGAATTAAGTAGCATGGCATCAACTGAAACAATGGTTAGCTTTTTAGTATCGAGAAAATTTGGTTCAACTGCTATTTTAGCCCCTGCTATGGCAAGCTTTGATAAAGCACCAAATAGCGAAAACATGAAAAAAGTTGCAAAAATTGAGGAATATCAACGTACGTTACGTAATGCTCCATCGAACGAATTGTTATCGTTATATAACGAAGAATTAGCAAAGCAGGAAAAAGAACGGTTTTATAATCAACGTTACGCAGTGGCTGATTTTGTACATTGGAGCAAAGCTGCCCACTGGACAGTTGATGAAGCCATAGCATTATCATTTGGAAAAGAGCCAGAGGTTGTCACATGGAAAAAAATTGAACAATTGAAAAATGAAACAGTATTCGCTAAGACTTTTGCAAAAAGAAGAGATTTAGCCTTGCGAGCAACTCGCTGGAAAAAGTTTGGTGACACTATGCCACCTGTTATTTTTATTAACTGGGCTAAAGAGATAAATATAGAGTTACCGAACGCTTTAATTGAAGAAGTTACAAAAATTGGTGGCACTGCAATAAACTGGCATGAGCAATATCTGAAGCTTAAAGCTGATTACGATGTATTAGCTGCACAACCCACCAATACACAAAAACCAGAATCTACTCGAAAATCTAATAATGTGCTTCAAGCTTTTACTGCAATCGCTATAGATGCTTATGGTTATGACCCCAAAGCTGAAAAATCCACAGCCCCGCAAGATGTAGCTAACGCTTTAGATAAATTGGGCGCAGTTGGAAACGCTAAAACTATAAGAAGTTGGCTAAAAGAAGGTGCTGAGCTATTGCCCTCTAACCCTCATAAAATATAGACTATATCGGTAATTGCCGATGCCAAAACGGTAATTACCGTACACAATAAATTTTGATATATTAAATACAAACCCATGCAAGGCAATACCGCCTTGTGCAATCCAATCTAAAGGAATGTAAAAATGGGTAATACATCAAAACAACATGAATCAATCACACCGCAGTTTTTTAGACTGCCTCAATTAAAAGTTCGTTTAGGCGTTTCAGGTTCGAGTATTTGGGCTTGGGTTAAAAAAGGCACTTTCCCTGCACCAATTAAATTAGCCGAAAATACCACCGCATGGCATTTACTAGACATTGAAGCATGGGAAAAGTCACGCATTCAAGCTAGTCAAAGAATTAATGGTGAAAGCCATGTTTAAGGTTATAAAAATGGCACGCTATAACCGATTATTTTTAGGTGGTTGATATGATGGTATCAACTGATAGTAAAGAAATGACTGTTAATCAGCCTCGTAACAATGATGATGAAATAATCAGGCAGCTTGCCACGCTCAAACCATTAGAATATGACCGTATTAGAAAAGAGCGTGCAAAAGAACTCAATATTCGACCTGCTACCCTAGATAAGCAAATCAAAGAGGTTCAATCTAACAGTAGCAAAGAAAATTCGCAGTTTGATGATATTGATCCTTGGCATGAGCCTATTAATCCCGCTGAACTTTTAGATGATATTACATCTACCATTCAGAGATTTATTGTTTTAGATAAACATCAAGCACAGACAACTGCTTTGTGGGTTTGCGCATGTTGGTTTATTGACGAAATTCATTGCGCCCCTATTTTACTAATTAACGCACCTGAAAGAGCATGTGGAAAAACACAGCTGCTTACCGTACTGGCAAAGCTAGCCCCACGAACAGCACAGGCTAGCAGTATTAGCCCAAGTGTATTATTCCGCATGATTGAATCTTACAAGCCTACCCTGTTCATTGATGAAATAGAAACTGTACTCAATGATAATGAAGACTTACGCGGGTTAATCAATGCTGGCCATACACGTGATAGTGCCTATGTTTGGCGTAGTGTTGCAAAAGGCGATGATTTCGAGCCTAAATGCTTTACCGTATGGGGCATGAAAGCCATTGCAGGCATTAATGCAACCAAACTTGCGGAAACCGTAACTAGCCGCTCTATTATCATCGAGTTAAGGCGAAAAAAAGCCGATGAAATGGTGGAAAGATTAAGGCATGCTGAATCTGACATTTTCCAAATCTTAGCTGCGAAACTTGCAAGGTTTTTAGATGATTTTCACCAGCAGGTTAAAGATGCTCGACCTAAGCTGCCTGATAATTTGGGCGACCGAGACCAAGATAATTGGGAACCGTTATTTCAAATTGCAGATGTAGCTGGTAGTCACTGGGTAGAAACCGCCTTAAATGCTGCTTCAAGTATATCCAATCAAACACAATCGCCGCAAAGTAGTGCTAATGAATTACTCGCAGATATTAAAGAGATTTTTGATTCTAAGCAGGTAATTAAAATATCAACTATCGATTTAATAAATGCGCTTTGTGAAGACACAGAAAAATCATGGTGTACCTATAACCGAGGAAAACAACTGAGCCCTCGGCAACTGTCTAACAAACTGAAAGATTATGGCATTGCATCCAAGACAATACGTTTTAGCGCTTATGAAACTGCTAAGGGTTACGAAGCAACACAATTTAATGATGCTTTTGAACGTTATCTATCAGACTACGATAATCTGCAGTTACAAAGTAACATTTCGTTGTAAACCAAAATTGACGGGGTTGTTAATGTTACGTATACAGTAAGCGTTACCGTAACATTAATAATAACGTAACGTAACATAGCGCGTAAATGCTTAATGTGACCTTGTTACGTATATATAACATTAGATAACGTCAGTTACGGTTACAGATACAGATACAGATACAGATACAGATACAGATACAGATACAGATACAGATACAGATACAGATACAGATACAGATACAGATACAGTTTCGGGTGTGTGTCAGACGGTTGCTGTTACGATACGAAATCTGTTTGGGATTAATAGGGTGAACATTTAATGAAACTTGAAACCTTCGATGACGTTGTTAAGGCTATAAACACTAAAGGGCGACCTTTCCACCTACTCTTAGGTAATGGCTTTAGCATGTCTTATGATGCTGAAATTTTTTCGTATAATGCACTGCACGGTTTCATAGAAAAAACAAACGACGAACTGCTTATGAAACTGTTCAATATTGTAAACACGAAAAATTTTGAGCTAATAATGCAGCAGCTTGATAATTTCGCTGCGTTAATTGAGGCCTTTGATACTGACTCTAATTTAAAAGGGAAAATTGAGAAAGCTTCCCAAACTTTAAAAAATAGTTTAATGGATGCCATTAATTCTCTTCATCCAGAGCATGTTTTCAAAATTCCTGACGAAAATAGCGCATCCTGTGCAAAATTCTTGAATCTATTCCTGAAACAGGGTGGCAACATCTACACGTCTAATTATGACTTGTTACTTTATTGGGTATTAATGAGAAATAAAATTGAAAACTCAATTGACGGTTTTGGTCGTGACCCCGTTAGTACTGGAGAATACGTTCCAGAAGACGAGCTTGAATTTTCAGAGTTGGTTTGGGGGAAATATAAAGAAAAGCAAACAATATTTTATTTACATGGCACACTTCCTTTATTTGATACAGGCATTGATATAGTCAAAGAAGAATACGACACAAGTCATTATCTACTTGAAAATATCAGAGCTCGTATCGAGCGAAAAGAATATCCAATTTTCGTTACAGCAGGTAACGGTAACGATAAGCTCAAACAAATAATGCATAATCGGTACTTATCGTACTGCTATGATAAATTCTCCAATACGATTGGCTCACTTGTAACTTTTGGCTTCAATTTTGGGGAGTACGACGAACACATTATTGAAGCAGTCAACATAGCTGCAAAACATGGTAAAAAGGTTAATGAACGATTATGGAGTATATATATTGGCGTCTACTCAGATGAAGGCCAAAAGCATATTGAAAGTATTGCTCACAAATTTGCATGTAAGGTACATATCTACGATGCAAAAACAGTAAATGTTTGGCGCTAAAAATCGGGGGCACAATTGGGGGCATAAGTTATATTTAAAAACTACAACGCCATGCTATATCTAGCATTCAAGGATTTGTTTGGTTGACTCTTTCAGAATATTTCTGGATTAACTCTTCTACATTTCTAACATTATTTATCTGTCCATGGTGTTCGGTAACTATTTTGCTAATAGCCTGAAAGCCGCTTGATATGGGTTTGTTCAGAGATGTTGTGTCTAACTTTAAAGCTATTGCTTTCTGCATCCAACTTGCACATAAACTTGTGATTGCAAATCTTTTAGCGCACATCAATATTGCTTCAATTTTTTCTGAGGCGGCAAACTCTACGTAATATTGCTCTTGCAGTCGCACGATTCGGAAGTGAGTTCCCATGAAGACCTTTTTAAGAAGGTCTTTATCAGCAACACGGTTTTCAATACTGAATATTAAAGTACTTAACAATGCTGAATCAGTTGCACTAAACCGTGACTGTGGTTTTGAATTAAGTAACTGTGAAACTGCATCTGAAATCTGGATATATTTAGTTTGGGCATGGATACTTAATTGAGAGAAAGGAGAGTTAGTCTCCGCAAATACATATTGTTTTTTGAGTTTGACGCGCTGACCTGACTTGCGAGAAAATCGATTGATACATTTAATTAGATATCCATACCGTAAAAACCCATCACTTCTAGGAAGTCCATTGGCATGCAACAGCATATTTTTGGATAGCTCATCCAATTTATGCTCGTCAACTAAATCAAAAGAAGTATCCCCTAGTGCCTTTTCAATCTCCCACTTAGCAGCCTTGATTGCATTCGTAATTCTTGCCTTGCGATCTTTAGCACGACTCGCCGTACCGAATAGACGATCGCTTAGTGGCGTGGAAGTAATAGTTGAGTCTTTAAGCTTTAAATAAGGATGATGTCTGGGTATCGAAAAATCCAGTGTATCGAACAATTTATTGAGTGCAGGTCGTAGCGTTTTGGTATCAGCCAAAAATGATCTAGTTGAGAGGTCCCCGTAAGACTCAAGTCCGGACTCGACGTGGCCCAGAAAACCATCAACAATTTCCTGATGAATTCCTGCAGCAGGTAGTAGTTTTGCAAGTCTATGTCTGAATAAATTTGCTGGGAGCGGCCAATCAAATAAATCAAAACCACTGATCTTTGAAGGACTGACAGATTCCCAGTCTAGAGTCTCACTTTGTTTCAGGAAAAATAGAAATGGAATCTTATCCGAGTGCAGCCCTTGCGATAATCCGAATATTTCTGTTGCCAATGGCAACTTTTCAATTCCGATGGTTTGGGAAATAATTCGCAGATGTAGAAGGTAATCACTTCTCACAAAATTGATGAGCTGATCTGGAAGTTCTACCAGCCGACCTTTGTTTCCGCGGCTACTTGATTTGTCGTCTACATAAAAATAACCGTTTTCAAAATCAAACTGACTTCTCGACTCGATTAAATCATTGATTGGCCTACTGCCTGTGCCGGCTAAAATCATCGTATACATATAGCCAGTCAAATAATTATGATACTCAATCAAATCATCTGACTGCCTAACTTTTTCAAGTGCTAAACCAGCTTCAAAAATTGCTTTTTTTAATAATGACTCAACTGGATACAGACGGCTTCCTGCCGCAATTTTATTTTGTTCATCTTTTTCGCTAACTGATAAAAATTGATTAAACACCAGTGGGTGTTCATTTTTAAGCCAAGCAGAATAGGCACTGGCTGGTGGTAACCCGGTATTTGGGTGACTTGCAAGAATACGTGTAAGTTTATCGTTTTCAGTTGCTGTGAATATTTTTTGCGGCAGGGAGTTACCTAACATTCCAGGCGTAAGCCTTGGAAGTTGTTGTCTGTATTTTTCTAGAAACTGCCTTTCCGCACTGCCCCATTCTTTCTCATCCCATAGTTGGCTTAAAAATTTTGCGCTAGGCAATTTTGACAATCTATTTTCAAAGATTAAAACTAGAGCATCTGGAAGAACAATTTCATGGAATTCTAGCGACTCCATAATCCATGATTTATCTTCTTGAGATTTAGGCATCCATGAATTTTTTCTTCTGGGCTGATTTCGAGTTAGCTTCCACTCATTTAAATTTAACGTCCAATCATCACATATTTCAGAAATTTGAATATTTAATGTACGTCTGAATGACCTTCCTGTATTTAATGCAACCCATATTAATGCTGCTAATATTTGTTCATCTTCTTGTTCTGAATGAAGCAGTTGATTATTTGCTGTTATGAGTTTTTTTATTTCAATGGGGTTGGGTTTGTTCCAAGTCCAAGGAAGATATTGAAGCTC
Source organism: Methylotenera sp. (assembly GCA_039918335.1). Lineage (GTDB taxonomy): Bacteria > Pseudomonadota > Gammaproteobacteria > Burkholderiales > Methylophilaceae > Methylotenera. Next base: position 7,691 of record JBDSHU010000212.1, read on the forward strand.
CTCAACTGTGCTTAATAAAACAGAATTGCCTTTTAATGTTTTAAGCTGTTGTGATTGATTAGGATCTACAAAGACTTCGACTCCTATATCTACTTCGGCTTCTTCAGGTATGTCGATTAGATTTTTTTCACTATTAAATAGTGTGTCTAAATCTGCTTCCGTGCTGATAAAGATATTTTCTGAGTCACTTACATTAGGTAAATAGTTAACTAAATCATAGATGGGATGAACAGCCAAAAAATTTTCTTGACGATATTTACCATCACATATTTTGATTAAGATATTGAGAAAATTTATGTCATTTGGTTTGTTATCAGAATCTAAGATTAGCTGTTTAGCTCTCTGCTCAAGCGCTCTTGTGAACTGATCATATCCATTGGCTTCTACAATTAGCTTATTAATTACATCTAGTTTTCCTGTCAGTTTGTCCGCGGCTATCCTTAAATATTTAAATAGCTCTCTAAGATAGGAATCTTGAAGGTTTTGTAATGATGCAGCATGCATTGCTTTGACAACTAGCCAAAGTCTAAAACGCTCAAACCATTTCTCTTCATCAAAAGATCCGGCGGGTATTCTTTCTACAACTGTGCTTACTAAATAAAAAAAATCTAGCTCGCCGTAAAACTGAGTTTTTGCAGGCTTTAATTCTGTGAAAATATTTGTATTGGAGAGTTTGGGTGGGTCGGTTTTATAACTAACAATTAATCTATGCAAAT
>JBDSHU010000213.1:0-3602 GCA_039918335.1 Methylotenera sp.
AGTTTGGACAGCAATATTTTCATCCATCACTACCGCTAAATCGCGACGTACGGGTAACAGTTTTGAAACCTCTTCATAAGCAGAGAATGGTCGATTCAAAATCGCGGTTACATCCAACTCAAAAAGATAGGTACTTTTTGTTAAATTGTAATGTTGCTGCCATTTTGGGTGCAATTTACCCAACCATCCAATTGGTTTGCCTTTTAATAAAATGCGGGCAGTTTGACCTGGGTGCAAAGTTGTATGTTCGGCCTTTTCAAAACTCACCTCTTCCCCAACCAACATATTGACATGTGCTTTTACTTCGAAGAAATCAATATCAGCATTTTCTGCCGCCCATTGTTCCGGCTTGGCACTACCATAAGCTAAACCGGATATGCGTGTTTCTTCAACGTAAGCATTGGCTTGTTGGTGATAAACAGCACCCACTTCAAACAGGAAGGCACGTTCCTGTTTACGATTTAAGTTATACACTAGCGTATCTAACAAGCCGCCCCACAAGCTGGTGCGCATGACACTTAAATTACTCGCTATCGGGTTTTTAAGTTTAATCGGATTTGAATTACCCAGTAAATCGCGTTCCCAGCTCTCATCGACAAAACTATAGTTAACAACCTCCTGATACCCTGCTGCCACTAAACGGTCACGCAATTTATTTTGATGCAATGTCGCTTCAGGTGCAGGCAACATGTTTAATGTAGCTACAGGCAGTGTCGCTGGAATATGGTCGTAACCATGTAAACGTGCAACTTCTTCGATCAAATCCTCTTCAATTGCAATATCAAATCGGTAGCTAGGCGGTGTAACCGTAAATACGCTATCGGTAATGGTAAAGGTAAAGTCGAGTTGGGTTAAAAGCTTTGCTACCGCCTCTTGCTCGAATGGAATACCTAACACCGACACTAATCGCATTAATCTTAATGTAATGGGACTACGCGTTGGTAATAGGCTGGTCACTTCTGTCACTTTACCAACTGAACCACCACATATTTGCTTAACTAATGCTGTGGCGTACTCAAGAGCATTACGCGTATTAGCAAAATCCACACCCCGTTCAAAGCGATAAGATGAGTCTGTGCTCAAACCTAATCTACGTGCCTTACCTGCAATGACAGAAGGTGCAAAAAAAGCACTCTCTAGGAATATATCCGCAGTCTCATTGGTAACAGAAGTAGGCTTACCTCCCATAATACCTGCCAAGGCGATGGCGCCATTTGCATCCGCGATGACTAAATCATCAGCTTTCAACGCTATTGTCTGGTCATTGAGCAAACTAAGCGCTTCATTCTCTTTAGCAAAACGTACACTTATATCACCACTTAGTTTAGCCGCATCAAAAGCATGCATCGGTTGCCCAAGTGCCAACAAGACATAATTGGTAATATCAACCACCGCGCTAATACTGCGCAAGCCACTCCGCTCTAAACGTTTAATCATCCAGTCAGGAGTTTTGGCTTGAGCGTTGATGCCGGTGATCACACGACCGCAGTAACGCGGACAGCCTGCTTGTTCAAGTACAATGACATTTTTTGTTTGATCAATCTCATCTGCTACTAGAGAAATTTTCTCAAAATTCGTTTTCGCACCAGTAATAGCCGCAACATCACGTGCAATACCAGTAATGCTTAAACAATCACTACGATTCGGTGTCAGTTTAAGTGTAAAAAGATGATCGTCTAAATCTAGATATTCACGAATACTTTGTCCAACAACGGCATTACTTTCCAACTCTAGCAAACCTGTCGCTTCAGCACTGATGCCAAGCTCTTTGGATGAACACATCATGCCAAAAGATTCTATGCCGCGCACTTTAGCTTGTTTGATTGAAATGCCTGGAAGCTCCGCGCCTACCATGGCACAAGGTGCAATTAAGCCGGCACGCGCATTGGAAGCCCCACAAACAATTTGTAAGGGTTCGGCCAAACCAACATCTACCTTACAGATTTGCAAACGATCCGCATCAGGGTGTTTTTCCGCTGACAATATCTTTGCCACCACTACCTTATTAAAAGTTGCGGCTACCGGTTGCATATCTTCTACTTCAAGCCCAGCCATCGTCAGAGCATGACTCAAGGCCTCGCTATCTAAATCAGTGTTAACAAGACTACGTAACCAATTTTCTGAAAACTGCATAATGCTGTTGTGACCTTAATTATTAAATTTAACTAATTTAAGTGTGCTTCTAAAATTCAAGTTTCTAAGCAAGGCGAGGCGCGAGTTAAAAATTTGAGCGCTGCATATGTATTATATGTAAGCGAAAAATTTTGATGAGTAACGCTGCATTGCGACGAAACTTTATTTTTAGAAATGCACTTATTTAAACTGGCTTAAAAAACGTAAATCATTATTGAAAAAATGTCGTAGATCATTGACGCCGTAACGCAACATGGTTAAACGCTCTACGCCTAGGCCGAATGCAAAACCACGATACTTTTCGCTGTCAATGTTTACATGTTTAAATACTTCAGGATGCACCATACCGCAACCGCCAATTTCCAGCCAACCGCCATTCCAGCTCATATCCATCTCGGCTGATGGCTCGGTAAATGGAAAGAATGAAGGACGGAAACGTACGGTTAAATCATCGCGTTCAAAGAATTTTTGCAGAAAGTCCTGCACTACGCCTTTAAGGTTAGCGAAACTTATATCTTCATCTACCCACAAACCTTCCACTTGATGGAACATCGGTGAATGGGTAGCATCGGAGTCCACGCGATACACACGACCAGGTGCAATGATTTTTAATGGCGGTGTTTTGTTAGTTTTTAACGCATTTTCCATATAACGAATTTGCACAGGCGAAGTATGCGTTCTCAATACATTTGCTTCATCAATATAAAACGTGTCATGCATCGCACGTGCGGGATGGTCTTCAGGAATATTCAACGCCGTAAAGTTATAAAAATCAGTTTCGATTTCAGGTCCAGTTGCCACTTCAAAACCAATTGAATGAAATAACTGCTCTATGCGTTGTAAAGTTAATGTCACGGGATGCAAACCGCCTTGTGATTGGGCGCGCGCTGGCAAAGTAACATCTATAGACTCTTGTGCAAGTTGTTTGGCTTGCTCTGCATTTAGCAGAGCCTCACGACGGGCAGTTAACGCTGCCTCCACACCCTGCTTGACCACATTGATCGCCGCACCTGCAGCTGGACGCTCCTCATTGCTTAATTTACCCAAGCCCTTTAAGGCATCTGTCAGCAGACCGGTTTTACCTAGATATTTGGCTTTTGCGTTTTCCAAATCATTCATGGAGGTACTGTTAGCAAAGTCTACTTGTGCTTCTGAAATTAAATGCGTTAAGTCTGCCATGTGATTTGTTATCTTTAATCTTTTTAGTTTAACTTTGGGAATTGACTTTAATTTACTGCCGTTATTTTTATAATGTATTGATTCTACTGAATAAATTCAAGATGGAATTTTACAGCAAAAAAAAGAGGCCGAAGCCTCTTTTTTTACTTATTTAGCAAGATTTGAGCTTAATAATTAAACTGCTAAAGCTTTCTTTGCCATTTCAACGAATTGAGCAAATGCAACCTTATCAAATACTGCTAAATCAGCTAATACTTTACGATCAACTTCAATCGCTGCTTTTTTCAAGC
>JBDSHU010000214.1:0-2605 GCA_039918335.1 Methylotenera sp.
ACACCTTCACGTTTATCGGTGAGTTTGATATTCACTTGATCGCCGCAAGCGATATCAGTCTTTTTCCCACGCGTTACGCAACTGATGCGTTGTTTATCACTTAACTCAACCTGAAAGCGTTTACCAAAAGCAGCGACAACCGTGCCTTGCAGCAATGCTTTATTTTCTGAGGCATCTTTATTTTTTACTGCTATCGAGGTTTTAATAAGTAAAGTACCTAACTATTCAGTGAATTTATAATAAGTTTTATTGAGATAGCCAGCAACATTGAGTTCTTCGTCCTCGAACCATTTGAGACCAAGCATGGTGTTGCAGTTACGTACCTGAGCCTGTAAGCCTTTTGACGTCTTAACTTTACGATACTCCCGAGTGTAAATAGAGGAGCCATCACCGCCAAAGCTTGCGGCATGGCAACTGATGCAATTTTTATCCACTAAAGTTTTGCCCGCAAGCGCATCAGCATTTGCAAAAGGCTCTGCAAATGAATTAGCACTTATTAGGAGTAAACCAAATATAAATAGTGATTTCATTTGCATTAACCTTATCGATTATTCGCCAGATATTCTAACCAGTATACGCTGCTAATTTAGAAATTCTAATACTTGCTGGCGGATGTGAATCATAAAAAGCTGAGTGTAATGGATCTGGTGTGAGTGTAGACGCGTTATCTCGGTATAACTTAACCAATGCCTCGACCAAACGTTTTGCATCTGCATGTTTAGCTGCGTAGTCATCTGCTTCAAATTCATTTTTACGTGAATAGCTTGCCATGATAGGGCGCAATAAAAATAAAAATACGGGAGATACTAACAAAAATAATACTAATGCCATGTAGTTGCTTGCTTGAGTCACGCCTAGGCCCGAGTAAAACCAGGGCTGATTGATCAGCCAACCTAATAATGCCAAACCCAAGAAGCTTACAAAAAACATCAGTGCAATGCGTTTAATGACATGATGATGTTTAAAGTGACCTAGCTCGTGTGCCAAAACTGCTTCAATTTCGTCTGCATTCAATCTTTCCAATAAAGTATCAAAAAATACGACACGTTTTGATGCACCAAAGCCTGTAAAGTAAGCATTACCATGGCTGCTGCGCGCCGAGCCATCCATGACAAATAGTCCCTGTGACTTAAACCCGCATTTTGTCAGTAATGTTTCGATGCGTTGTTTTAAAGCATCGTCTTGTAAAGGCGAGAATTTGTTGAAAAAAGGCGCAATAAAAGTAGGATACACGGCGAGCATCAATAAATTAAATAGACTCCAGACGACCCATAAATAAAACCACCAGTATTGTCCAGCACTTTGCATTAGCCACAATGCAGCGAATAAAATCGGCGCGCCTAGCGCAATTCCTACAATGCTATGTTTTACGAGGTCACTAAAAAACATCGCAGGTGTCATTTTGTTAAAGCCAAATTTTTCATCAACCACAAACGTCTTATAATATTCAAACGGTAAGTCAATCAAGCTGCTCACTAACATCGCACTGCAAATCACCAGGGCACCACGAATAATCTCTTGGCTAGGTAATAGGTTACGCCAGATGTCATCTATTAGCTGCAACCCACCACCCAGTGTGAGTAGAGCCAACAATATAGCTTGTGTAGCAGCTTCAACAATCACTAATCTTGTTTTAGCCGCAGAGTAATCAGCTGCTTTTTGATGGGCGTCTAAAGCAATGCTGCCACTAAATGCGTCAGGTACTTTATTCCGATGGTTCAAGACATGGGCAATATGTCTCCTGCCAAGCCAAACTCTAATAAGTGTGGTTGTAACTAACAGTGTAATGAAGGTAATTGTAAGAGTTGAAGCCATAATTTATTTATTTTGAAAAATTTGAATTAAGTTAATATTCACATTGTGAAGCATTTTATTGGTGTTAGTTCACTAAGTTTGCTTATAACCTTAATTATAATGGAAATCATGATGGCAGCTGCAGGCGAGACGACTACTGGTAACACGAGTACTAATGGCACTAATCAAAATAATTTAATCTGGCTAGACATGGAAATGAGCGGTTTATTGCCCGACTCTGACCGAATTTTGGAGCTGGCCGCAGTGGTGACAGATGCTGATTTGAATGTATTAGGTGAGTCACCTGTTTTTGTCATTCATCAAAGTGATGAATTGTTAGACGGCATGGATGCTTGGAATAAGGGCGCACATGGTCGTTCAGGTCTGATTGAAAAAGTAAAAGCGTCCACTTTAAATGAAGCCGACGCTACTTTGCAAATGATTTCTTTCCTAAAACAGTTTGTACCTTTAGGTAAATCGCCCATGTGTGGCAACTCCATCTGCCAAGACCGACGATTTATGGCACGTTACATGCCGGATTTGGAAAGCTATTTTCATTACCGCAACTTGGATGTAAGTGTTTTTAAAGAGCTAGCACGTCGCTGGAAACCGGAAATTTACTCAGGATTTAAAAAAGCGAGTAAGCATGAAGCATTGGCTGATATATATGAATCGATTGATGAACTTAAATATTACCGCGAACATTTTATTGTTAAGTAATAGCAATCAATCCATGCTTTAACTAAAAAAAGAGGGCGTCTATTAAGACGCCCTAGAGGGAGGAGAAACTGGCTTTGGAGAAGCTTAATTA
>JBDSHU010000215.1:0-7232 GCA_039918335.1 Methylotenera sp.
GCATTACACAATTAGAGTTTAAGGATGAGGTGCCAAAAGTCCATTTTGTGAATCATTAGCAAGGTTTTTGTTGTTTTATATCTCGCGAAAGTTTTTCAGTGCAGTTTCTAATCTTTCCCAGCCATCATCTGCTGGTAAACCAAACCTCAAGGCTGGTATTTCGTTAAACAGGCGCACCCAAATACCTTGCTTAGCAAAATGTTGCTGCCATGCTGTAGCTCGTTTGGTTGGTGTAAATTGAAATAATGCAGTGCCTCCACAGGTATAAAGCCATATTGGGTGAGTAATTTGAGCAACCTTTGGCTGCTATTAAGAAGCAATATACGCATTTTTTCTTGCCAAATTTTATCCGTTAGTGCTTGTTTTGCAATCAAACGGCTTGGGCCGGTAATCGTCCATGGGCCAAATTCCTTTTGTGCACTGATGAGTGTTTGCTCTGTGCCTAGAAGGAAGCCAACTCTTGCGCCCGCTAAACCAAAAAATTTACCAAGTGATCGCAGTACAAATAAGCCTTTTAAATGCGCATGCTGGGCAATACTACATTCAGGCGTCACGTCTATGAAAGCCTCATCAACAATTAGCCAGCCGCCGCGTTCTGCTAATTGAGCATGCCAACTGAGTAATTCTGTTTTTGAGAATTGCGTTGCAGTTGGGTTGTTGGGGTTGCAAAGTAAAACTACATCGGCATTTTTAATGATGATTTCATCAGGGCGGACGTCAAATTTCATTACTTCATGCCCATAACGCTGCCATGCGTTTGCGTGTTCTTGGTACATCAATTGGGGCATGGCTACTTTTGATGTTGCTCTCAATTGTGGCAAAATTTTTAAGGCTGCCTGTGAACCAGCAGTAGGCAGTGCAAATTGACAACCATAATAGGCACAAGCGGCTTCAATTAGTCCGTCATCGGCGATGGGTAGTTTTTGCCAAACAGAGGTTGGAATGTCAGTCATTGGATAGCTATTGGGGTTGATGCCAGTTGATAAATCTAGCCAGCTCTCAAGTGGAATGCCGTATTGCTTGGCTGCCGCTGCCAAGTTGCCACCATGTTCAAGCAAGATAGACGCTCACGCTGCTCGCAGTGATTAAAAATATGGCTAGCCAGAGATATACGCCATGCCTCACCAGTTTGAGTGCGCGTTCAATATCATTCACAACAGGTGCCAGGCCAGCACCTAGTACAGGACGATCATGCCATTCATTATGGTAACGTGCGGCACCGCCCAGTTTCACGTGTAATGCACCTGCTCCAGCTGCCATCACTGGTCCTGCGTTTGGGCTATCCCAATTGGGGGCTTGGGTTTTCCAGCAGCTTAGTGCTAGTTTTGTCTTGCCAAGAATTGCATAAGTAAACGCAGTAAGCCGCGCTGGGATGTAATCTAAAACGTCGTCCAATCTTGCTGCGGCCCAACCAAAATAATAGTGACGTGGTGTTTTATAGCCCCACATGGCATCCATCGTGTTAGCTAGCCTAAACAGCAGCGCACCTGTGCCGCCTGCAATAAAAAACCAGAAAAGCGCACCGAACACGCCGTCGTTACCATTTTCAACCACGGATTCTACCGTGGCGGGGATAGGCTCTATTGCGGCTGAATCGCGACTCACCATATAAGATGCTGCCGTTTTAGCTAACGCTTCGTCATGGTTATAAAGTGCGTGTGTCACCGCCCGTGCGTGGTCGTGCAAGCTTTTGTGGCCAATGGCAAAGTAAAGCAGCAATGCGTTTGCAATAACGCTAGTGAGCGTTATGTGGCATAACCAATACGCCAAAATAATGAAAGGAGTAATTAGTAACACTAATGCAAATGCACCAATCAAACGCTGTGTTGATAAATTCTGTTTACTAATGGGATTAAACCAAGCTTCCAGTTTATTAACAATCCAACCAAAACCTACTAGTGGATGGTAACGGCGCGGCTCACCGAATATAAAATCCAGCGTTACTGCAACAATAGCAATAGACGGCATTATGAGATAATCAGGGTATGAAAACATTGATGATACAGGGCACTACCTCGGATGCTGGCAAAAGTACGCTGGTGGCAGGGCTGTGCCGCGTATTGTATCGCAGGGGCTTTAAAGTTGCGCCATTCAAGCCGCAGAATATGGCGTTGAATTCAGCGGTAACGGTCGATGGTGGTGAGATTGGTCGTGCACAAGCGGTGCAGGCGCAAGCTTGTGGTTTGGCACCGCATACCGATATGAATCCGGTGTTGCTTAAGCCCAACTCAGATACTGGTTGTCAGGTGATTATTCATGGCAAGGTGGTCTGCAACTTGGAGGCCACGGGCTATCATGCCTATAAATCAACCGCCATGCGCGCGGTGCTGGATTCTTACCAGCGACTTACAACACTCTATGACTGTATTGTGGTGGAAGGCGCGGGCAGCCCGGCAGAAATCAATCTGCGTGAAGGCGATATTGCCAATATGGGTTTTGCCGAAGCGGTAAATTGCCCCGTGATTCTAATTGCCGATATTGATCGAGGCGGGGTGTTTGCGCATATTGTTGGTACGCTGGCCTTGCTTTCCGAGAGTGAAAGAGCGCGTGTGGCAGGCTTCGTGATCAACCGTTTCCGAGGTGATATTGCTTTGTTGCAATCCGGGCTGGATTGGCTAGAAGCAGAAACTGGCAAGCCCGTGATTGGAGTGTTGCCTTATCTGCATGATTTGCACATAGAGGCCGAAGATGCCGTACCCTATACCGCATTGCCATCGGGGAAAAGTGCCGAGAACAAGTTGCGCATCATTGTGCCGATTCTCCCGCACATCTCTAATCACACCGACTTTGACGCACTGCGACTGCACCCGCAAGTAGATTTTCAGTTTATTAAAATCAATGAAGCTATTCCTGCCGCTGATTTGATTATTTTACCTGGCAGTAAAAATGTACGCAGTGACCTTGAGCGCCTACGAGCCAATGGCTGGGAGCAAGCACTCGCTAAGCATCTGCGCTATGGTGGAAAACTGTTAGGTATTTGCGGTGGTTTTCAGATGCTGGGTCAGCTGATTAATGATCCACATGCCTTAGAAGGAGAGGCGGGCATTAGTGCTGGTTTTGCTTGGCTAGAGATGGAAACTACGCTTGCACAAGAGAAACGTCTTGCCCAAGTAAGCGGCAAGTTGTCTTTTGCTGATGCAAATGTGACCGGTTACGAAATTCACATGGGGGTCAGTGTCGGTGCTGCTTTAAGTAATCCTGCGTTAATACTCGATGGTCAGCCCGAGGGTGCTATTTCAGATGATAATCAAATCGCGGGTACGTATCTGCATGGTTTGTTTGACCATGCACAATCTTGTGTCGCATGGCTAAAATGGGCGGGTTTAGAGACCACAGATACGCAGTTTGATTATGAGCAGTTACGTGAGGCAGGGCTGGAACGCTTGGCCGATTGTATTGAACAGCATTTGGATTGGGATTTATTGGAAAGCTATTTATTTGGTTAGTACGGTTGCATGAGGCTTGAAGCACAAAAGTTATTTGAGAGTTGTTCTGCTATCGGCCCATAGCGGACGTTTACATTGCAGAAACATATGATATGAGAAGATCTTAGGGATTACTCTATCAAGAGCTTCCCTAAGATCTTTTAGTGCGCTAGAAACACCTACTATTTACACGTGTAGCTAGTAGCAACCTTAGCGGAACCACTGCCTCGGTATGTAATTTTTTGTGGATAAACACAAAGCGGCAGGGACACCATTAAGTTGCTGGATGTTACGTCCATTCTTTCTGGCACGATCTTCTTTTCAACCCAGTTTTGCAATGCTACGAACAGTTCGTCGCTCCCCAAAACGGTCTGGGGTAATGGCACAGATGGATCTCCCGATACGGGCTCAATGTGCTTGAAGCCGGGAATCAAGTAGAAGCGGTAGAATTTCCTTATCGCCTCAATCCCACCCATCTTGGCCGCTACACGCTCGTAGTAGTTGATCGAACCCTGCACCGGAATCATATTGTCGGCCAGACCGTGGTACATCAATAGCTTGCCCCCAGCCTTCTCGAATGCCGAAAGATTCGGGTTATCTGTATTAATGTGACTAAACTTCGGTTGCAGCAGCACACCCTGCGACTGGGCATTGGCCAGTCCTGCATAATCCAGTTCGTCTATCCAATGGCTCTGTCCGTTAGCAGTTGCGTTTTTAAACATTGCGCTTCCCAACGCAGGATTCTGCAATTCGAGTGCCGTTTGGTCAGCACCAAGCATAAGGCCTGCATCGGCGAAAAAATCAATGTTTTCGCCTGCTCCAGCAGGTGTAGATAGGAGGTTAGTTCCACGTGGGTAGCCAAACCAGACCCGTTTACCAGTAAGGATGTTGGCGTTACCATTATCGATTTCGGGCTGAGGGGCTGTGCCATCTGAGGTTTGCCCGTACCAGAACTTATTAATGGTATTTGCTTCGGCTGTCGTCAGGCATGAGGAAGAGCTGCTTGTGCCAATGGATCCGGAATTGCCGACCGAGCCTTTGCAAATATTGGCAGTATCCGAAGCTGGATTGTAGCGACATGACAAAGGGTCTATGAGAAATCCCAGCTCAGCGCCACCACATGCTTTGATTGAAGATTGGGTGACCGCGGCGAGTTTTTCAGGCTTAATCTTGGCATTTAGGTTTTGCTTCATTGCAATCTTGGAATACAAGTTAGCAGTGTGATACTTACTCCAGTTGATTGCTGGGGCGCCATCCAAGATCCCGTCGAAATCGCCTGGGAACACTTGCGCGACTTTGAGTCCTTGGCGACCGCCCGTTGAATAGCCGTCCCAATACGCGAATTTGTGCGGCTTGCCATAGAAGGCTTTAGCGACAAGTTTCGTTTTCACCGCAAGTTCGTGCAAGCTTCGTTCGGAGAAATCTTTCCATCCCACCGTATTGATGGTGCCATCCGGGTTCATAGCAAACGAAGCATTGATAGCATTTCCCACATGTCCATTGTCTGATGTGGCTACGACAAAGCCTTTGTTTGCTGCTTCAGTATGCGCTGGTGAACTCGCGACATCCGCAAGGCTCGTTTGAGGCGTACCAGACCAGCCGCCATTACCGAAGGCACGAATGCGCTCATTCCAGTTGTTCGCACTCGGAAGCAGGATTTCAATGCCAATCCCTTTTGATGTGGATGGTGCGTTAGCGGGGCCTGGATTGCCGGGGCCAACAACGAGCTTAACCATGCACAAATCTGCTTTCGCTATCGGCGTAGTTGCAATTGCAGTGCCCGAAAGTAATAATGGTTCGCCTTGCTTGAACTGCTTAACCAACAATACATTTGTGTCAGCGTTATTGGCCAGTGCAGCCTTGATACTATCATCACACGAAAGTGCGGCAGCTTGAGGCGGCTGTGTGCCGCCAGTGGTACATCCAGCAATTGCAGCGCAAACAATCAATACAGCAGCACTGAGACTACTTTTAAAGCTAGTAATTTCGGTTTTCATAACGTTCCTTTCGATTAAGAATATGTGTGTCTAAATGCAAAGCAGACATCTGAAAGATGTCCGCTATTCATCATTGTTAACTAGGGTATACAACTTCTGCTACCCATGAATCTTTAGGCTGCGCGTGCAATTGCCAAAATTGCTCGGCGATGTCCTTTGCTTCCTTGGATTCAGGATTGACAAAGGTTGCCACAGTCACTGATGCTATGTGAAGGTTCTTTTCTTTGCTAGTCTCAAAAAGCCCGAGCGCAAGAGAGCGAATGCCCGCTTTACCGATACTTAAAGATAGATAATCAGGGTTAGGGTACAAGGCTAAACCGCCACCTGTTAGCAAAATGGTGCCTTCACCACGGCCCTCCATTTTCGGTTTCAATGCTTGAACCGCTGCAAGTGCGCCGCCAATATTTACTGCTAAGTCGCTTACAAAGGAATCCGCTGGTTGCGATTCAATCGTATCTTGACGTAAATTAGCAGCGTTGTAGTGCAACACTTCAACTGCACCAAATGTGTTCTCTACTTTAAAAATTAAGGCTGCGATACTTGAAGCGTTACTAGCATCAACTGTTTCAATTTCTACTTGAGCATCTGCTGCTTTTAGGCGTGTTGCCAACGCCTGTAATTTTTCTGCATTACGCGCGCTCAAGATTACGCGATAGCCTTCTCTTGCAAATTTTGCTGCAGTTTCGAACCCAATACCAGGTCCTGTACCTATACTTAGAAAATTTTTCATGGTTTAACTCCAAAAATTATGTAAGCTCATTGTATATTGGTATATTAATAAGATAATTAGGGCTGTAGACAAATTACATATGCAAAAAATGCATGAATTATTAGACAAGATTTCATTTGAAGAGTTAGTGGCTTTTATCGCGGTTGCAGAAACCAACAGCTTTACTGCTGCCGCAAAATCACTAGACCGGGATGCTTCTGTTCTTTCACGTCGGGTTAGTCATTTAGAGCATCGGCTTGGAGTAAGCCTATTATCACGCACTACCAGGCGTATTGCGCTGACAGAGGTGGGCCATGCTTACTACATACGTATACGAAATTTACTGGATGAGTTGGATAACGCCGGTGTGGAAGCCAGTAATTTAGGGGCCAGCCCTCAAGGACTGCTGCGAATATCGCTACCTTTGACTTTCGGAAAGCAGTGCATCGCGCCTTTGTTAGCAGGCTTCGTCGCCAAATACCCTCGGATCAAAGTAGATGCGCGTTTTAATGACCGATTCGTTGATTTAGTGGCTGAAGGATTTGACGTAGCTATCAGATTAGGATCACTCAGCGATAGCTCGCTTATCGCTAAAAAAATCGCGTCTTTCAAAGTTCTCTTGGTGGCATCTCCTGATTTTATTGCAACGCATGGAAAGCCAAATACCCCGGAGGGTATTTTGAAATATCCTTGTATTAGTTTTACAAATTGGCCTGAGTGGGAATTGATAAAAGGCAAGCAGAAGAAAACTATACGTCCTGAAGGCCCCCTTATTATGGACAATTCCGAAGCAATACTAATTTCTACCCTTGATGGTGCCGGTATTGCACTTATTGCTGATTGGTTGGCTGGCCCAGTTATTCGTGAAGGAAGACTGGTTCAAATTTTGCCCGAATGGCAGGGTGCTATAGAAGGTGGAGTCTATTCAGTCATGCCACCCGGTAAATTAGTGCCAGCTAAAACCAGGCTTTTTGTAGATGAAATTACTGAGTCGATTCGTAATGGTTGGTATAGGGATTAAAAGTTATGTGGTTCATTAATATGCCATATGATGTAATGTCTGCTTTGGGCCGGTTTGGGACATACAAAATAGATGTCTTT
>JBDSHU010000216.1:0-3631 GCA_039918335.1 Methylotenera sp.
ATAAAGGGATAATGACATTGAACAATTTCTAATAAAAACCCCGCACTGCAGCGGGTTTTTTATTAGCTCATTACATATATATCTAATTTATTTTGCAGCAGGAATTTTAACTGGCACATAAAGCGTACTTTCACTACGCAATACCAATAATGCTACTGTTTTACCGGCAGCAAAACTAGCAAGCTGCTTGTTGAATTGATCCAAACTTTGCACTTCGGTATTGTTGAGGCCTAATATTACATCACCACGACGTACACCCGCTTGTGCTACGACACCCTGTGAGTCAACCACGAGCAAGCCATTTTTACCGTTCAGCTTTTTCTTTTGTTGTAGTGTTAGCTCTTTCAACACTAACCCTATGCGATTTACTTCAGGTTTAACACTAGGTTTGCTATTTTGTGCTGCCTCAACTGTATCATTTGGCATTTCTCCTACACCCATATTGAGGGTTTTCGGGCTGCCCTTACGCAAAATTTCTACAAGAGCAACTTTACCAGGCTTAGTCGCACCAACCACACGCGGCAAATCAGCTGATGTCATAATGACTTTACCGTCGAACTTAGTAATGACATCGCCCGCTTCTAAACCACCTCTATCAGCCGGACCATTTTTCTCAACGCCTGCGACTAAAGCACCATTGGTGTTTTTCATACCGAATGATTCAGCAAGTTCTTTGGTCAATTCTTGAATAGCAATGCCTAACCAGCCTCGCGTAATTTTGCCAGAAGCTTTTAATTGATTGGAAATATCAATCGCCACATCAATGGGTATAGCAAATGACAATCCTACAGAACCTCCGGTACGGCTATAGATTTGTGAGTTAATACCAACCACTTCACCAGCCAAGTTAAATAATGGCCCACCGGAATTACCTGGATTAATGGCTACATCGGTTTGAATAAATGGCACAAAGTTTTCTTGTGGTAATGCACGGCCTTTAGCACTCACAATACCTGCCGTTACCGTGTTTTCTAAACCGAATGGTGAGCCAATCGCTGCAACCCACTCGCCTACTTTGAGCTTATTAGGATCGCCGGGGGTCACTTTTGGCAGACCTGTAGCCTCAATTTTTACCAACGCCACATCGGTGCGCTTATCAAAGCCTATGATTTTTGCTTTGAATTCGCGTTTATCGAACAATTTTACAACCACTTCATCTGCTTCATTCACTACATGCGCATTGGTTAAAATGTAACCATCACTACTTAAAATAAACCCAGAACCTAAGGATTGGGTTTTATAGTCTGGCTGTGGCCCACCGTTTTGCCCAGGCGCACCCGGCATGCCAGGAAAGCCTGGAATACCGAACCGTTTAAAAAACTCCTGCATTTGCTCATCATCCGGCATGCCAGGGTAGGGCGAACCGCCATTCTCCGTATGCATCGTTTGTGTGATGCTAATATTAACCACTGCCGGACCTTGCTTTTCTGCAAGCTCGGTAAAATCTGGTAGGTCTTTAGCGTAAACATTGACGCTAGTAGCAGCTATCAAGCTGAATGCTACTGTGGTTATCCAATTTCTAATCATCTACTCACCTCGTTTAGTTTGAAATTTTATCCTGCTCAAATCTGTTAAATTGGCTTCTGTTACATCGTCATTAGTGCCATTTAGAGTATTTGTTTCATCATCTGCATAGCGCAGAATTACCGCTTGGTATCGCGTACTTTCAGCTTGACCTTCCGCGAACCTGTCATTTCCATGTTGACCACGCAAATGTCTTTTCACCCATAAAAAACCAAGTACCAGACCTGAAATCGCACCCAAGATTACATATAGTGGATGATGTAAAAATAATTCGGCCAATACAGTACCAAGCATTAATCCGATGAGCGGCACGATATAGAGATAAAACACAGATCTTAAAACTGCATGTTCATCAATACCGACGACAACACTGTCGCCTACATTGGCATTAATGCAATTTTCTGCAGTAAAGGCATGCGTATTGTGGCCTAACAACTTACCCCACGTAGCATTGCCACAACCACGTTTTTGACCGCAAATACCACATGCCGTACGTCTTTCAAGCTCTAATGTAGCCAGGACGTCTGTTTTCCCTGTAATGACTGCATACTCTTCTATCATGGCCGTTGAATTTATTAAAACTACGTTAATTTAAAACAATTTACTTCTTGCTGGTCGCTATTTAAACACTACTGCATTAGCGATTTGTGCAACAGTGGCTTCTGGCACTTCACCCACCGCCGTAATTTGATAGCTTTCATGCAAGCTAGAGTAAAAACTGGTATTACCAACCACACCATGTCCAGATTTAGACTTCATATTTTTTGATAGCGGTTTTGTTACTGGCTCAATGAATAATGATACTGAAGACAAACCATCTGAAAATATGACATGCGTTACAGCAACAGTCTTACCATGCACCATACGAATCATTTGATCAACCTTACGATAACCTGCGGGCAAGTCTTTAATGGTCCAAGTTTTAGAGACACTATTGTCTATAATAGTGACGACTTCGTCTTCCATCACGTAATTTTTTTTGTTATCAATCTTCGGCTGAAACCAATCTAGATCAACGCTATTGAGCAATCCTATTTGACTAAAACCTATGCTATCCATCATTTCATTGCGGCTGTTAAACATCACCGACTTGAGTAATAAGCCATATTCTGTATCAATCCAAAATTTATAGCTGTAACGTAAATTATCTTTAGGTTCTAACAAAAATATCTGGGTTTGACGTCCTGCGACACGCTCAGATTCACCCGCACGTAATAAATAACTGGCTTTTACTGAATCTAGGTTTTTAGGCAAAATAGCAGGAAACATATTTTGACCACGGCGCTTTTCAATCACCACTTTTTCATTATTTGGATTGAAAATAACCAGGTCATGGCCTTGACTAAATACTTCACGTGGCACGCCATCAAGCACGACATTCCGAGCAAACTCTCCCGCGCCATTAAAAAAATGTGTGATTTGAACGGATTTAGATTGCTGGCCTGTTTGATAAATAAATATGCCTTGATAACTCAATACATGTGCGGCTACCGCAGCTTTTTGCAAGGTTTGCCACATAGCATCGTCGGCGGCGGCATGGACACTCAAGGTGGTGCTGGCAAATAGAGTAGTGCTAGCAAATAAAAAAGCCAGAACAAAACGCATTCTTGTCATTACTTTGTATAGCAACATTACTTTACTTTGTATAACCTACGGATTGAATATAATAAGCACTACCTGAAGGTGCAGAAGCTTGATGCGCCATCAAATATTCTGCAGGAATCTCCGGAGCATTTTGTGCAACTTCAACCGGTGCAAGCTCATCACTACTTAGCGTTTGTTGATGCATTACCATCCAGCCCACTACCATCACGGCGGTGAATGAAGCGGCAATCGACCAGCCCGCATGTATTTTACTTGCTTTGTCTATTTGAACTATGTTGACATCACTGCGGTTAGTCAACGCTGCATTAGGTGAAAGCACTGTAGGCTCTTGATCAAGCTTAAGCATAAGATTTTGTTTAAAGTTAACACTAAATGAAGGTGTATCACGCATAGCATCGCCAATTAAGTGATACTGGCTCCACGTTTCTGCAGCTTGTCGATTGGATTGCACTGAAGTAATCAGATGTGCTGCATCTGCCAGTGCAATTTCACCATCAAGCAA
>JBDSHU010000217.1:0-3654 GCA_039918335.1 Methylotenera sp.
CGCCCATTGTCCAAAATTCCCCACTGCTGCCTCCCGTAGGAGTCTGGACCGTGTCTCAGTTCCAGTGTGGCTGGTCGTCCTCTCAGACCAGCTACAGATCGTCGCCTTGGTGAGCCTTTACCCCACCAACTAGCTAATCTGATATCGGCCGCTCCATTAACGCCAGGCCCGAAGGTCCCTAGCTTTCCCCCGTAGGGCGTATGCGGTATTAGCCAAGCTTTCGCTTAGTTATCCCCCATTATTGGATACGTTCCGATACATTACTCACCCGTTCGCCACTAACTTAAAGAGCAAGCCCTTTAAGCCCGTTCGACTTGCATGTGTAAAGCATTCCGCCAGCGTTCAATCTGAGCCATGATCAAACTCTTCAGTTTAATGTATGACTATTACTTTTTCCTCGCCCTTTGACAGGCGAGGTGGTATTTCGCTTTTGCTTTATTCACCCTATCCCCTGACGATAATCAAGGAACGTTGTAGATGAATGACTCAAATTCATTTCAAGGTCTGTGTGATTCTTATTGCTAAGAACCGTTACATATTTGTCATAAATTTAAGTGTAAGCACTTGTTTTCTGAGGCTGCACTTAAACCAAACAATTGCGTTAAATTGATGCCGGTTTTAACACCAGCAACAACAAGGCAATTGCGTCTAAGTGAGCTTGTCCAAATCCACAAGCACCCACACTTATCAGTTGTTAAATTGTTAAAGATCAGGTGACTCGAAAGTCTTTCTCACCAACGCTTTGCGTCAACGAGGTGCGCATTATACAGCGCTTTGTGAGCACGTCAAGGTAATTGTTGACGGCGGTTGTTGATACTTAATTTTGCTTCTTTTTCTTGCTTTCCGTTAACTTGTTTCGTTAGCGAAGGCCGCATTCTACAGGGGCAAAAAGTTTGGTCAAGGCTTATTTTAAACTGTTACAAAATTGTTACATGTGCAAATTTTCTTTTGCCAACTTGTGCAACGACACTCATGCCTTTATTAAGCGTTAAGGCTTTATCTGTGACTTTTTCACCATCTAATTTAATGCCGCCTTGCTCAATCGCCCTGAAGGCTTCTGACGTACTAACAACCAAGCCAGCGAGCTTAAGCAATTGGGCAACTCCTATACTTACATTATCTATCGTTACCGTCACTTCCGGCACATCATCGGGAATGCCGCCTTTTGAGCGAGTTTGAAAATCCGTCAAAGCCTTTTCCGCATCTACTTGGCTATGGAAGCGCGCCACGATTTCTTGTGCAAAGCTTACTTTAATATTACGTGGATTATTGCCCGCTGCCACTTCGGCTTTCCATTTGGCAATGGTTTCCAGCGACTCAAATGAAAGCAACTCTATATAACGCCACATTAATTCATCTGAAATCGACATGATTTTTGCAAAGATGACTTCTGGCGCTTCAGCGATGCCTATATAGTTACCTAACGACTTAGACATCTTATTTACGCCGTCCAAACCTTCAAGTAAAGGCATTGTAAGTACGCATTGTTGGCTTTGACCTGCCTGCTTTTGTAGCTCGCGACCCATGAGTAGATTAAACTTCTGGTCTGTGCCGCCCAACTCGACATCGGCCTTCAAAGCCACTGAATCGTAGCCCTGCAATAAAGGATATAAAAATTCATGAATCGCAATCGGCTGATTAGATTTATATCTTTTAGAAAAGTCATCACGCTCCAACATACGAGCGACTGTATGACTGGCGGCTAGTTTGAGCATACCTGCTGCACCTAAATCATTTAACCATTTGGAGTTAAATACCACTTCCGTTTGCTCAGGCTTAAGGATTTTAAATACCTGTGCAGTGTAAGATTTCGCATTCTCAGCCACTTGCTCAGCGGTTAACGGTGGGCGGGTAGTACTTTTTCCCGTAGGATCGCCAATCATGCCGGTGAAATCGCCGATTAAAAATAGCACATGATGGCCTAAATCTTGAAACTGGCGCAGCTTATTAATAAGTACAGTATGGCCTAAGTGCAAATCTGGCGCGGTAGGGTCAAAGCCGGCTTTAATCCTCAAGGGAACACCTTTTTTAAGCTTCTCGACTAATTCAGCCTCAATTAAAAGCTCATCTGCGCCGCGCTTAATAATGGCGAGCTGTTGATTGATGTCAATATTCACGTCTAGTGTCCTTAAACTGTACTTAAAGCGATATTATTCAGAACTTAATTAAAAGGTCATTTACTTGTTTTAATTAAGTTTTCTGTTAATATCTGAGGCCGAATTAAATTCTTATAGAGGTCAGCCCGTGGATATTAACGAGCTTAATCAAAGCAATACTACAATCAATGGTTCTTTTAAAGCAGACGCTATTTTAGCGCAAAACCCTGATAAAGTTGAAAGTAAGCTTGAACTCATGTCTGAGCGTAAATTTAAACTACGCTGGATTTTAGCCATCTCATGCTTACCATTATTTGGCATTTACGCGGCTTTTGGTATTGCACCACAAACAATGACTGGCAATATTTCTACCGAAATGGTGGTTGAAGAAATTCTTCTACCTACCTCAAATGAAGCTAGCAACCAACTTACTGAACAACACTTTTGGTATAAAGAACACGTGCGCCGTGACGATACCTTAAACACCTTATTGTCACGCTTAAATATTCGCAATCGTGATGCTATTGACTATATTCGCAATGATGCTGCTGCCAGCGAAATCGCAACCGCATTAAAACCAGGGCATCAAATCGAGGCTGAAACTGACAGCGACGGCAATTTAGTGTCGCTTGAATATCAATTGGAAGCCGAACAGTTTATTGCCATTAATCAAACTGCAGCAGGTTATGCCACCAACAAAGTGACCCACCAACTTGAAATGCGCGCCATATTAAAATCTGCTGAAATTAAAAGCTCATTGTTTGGCGCAACGGATGATGCCAATATTCCTGATTATATTGCTGTGCAAGTGGCTGAAATGTTTGAAAGTGAAATTGATTTTCATACTGATTTACGCCGTGGCGACCACTTTAACGTGATTTATGAAGGTCGTTATGACCAAGGTGAACTGTTAAAAACCGGCGATGTATTGGCCGCTGAATTCGTCAACAACGGAAAAATCTATCGTGCAGTAGGTTTTAGAGACGCAAATAATGAAATGCATTACTACACACCTGAGGGCAAAAGTTTGCATAAATCGTTTTTACGTTCACCGCTAGAATTCACTCGAATCAGTTCAGGCTTTAGCTTAGGACGTTTTCATCCGATATTACAACGTCTAAAAGCGCATAAAGGTGTCGACATGGCAGCACCTTCTGGCACACGTATCAAGGCTTCTGGCGATGCCGTGGTGGATTTTGTGGGTCAAAAAGGCGGCTATGGCAATGTAATTGTACTTAAGCACGATAACGGTGTTAGTACGGTGTATGGTCATTTGTCTCGCTTTGCCAGTGGCTTGCGCCGGGGTGCTAAAGTTGCCCAAGGCGAAATCATTGGCTTTGTTGGCATGACAGGTTTAGCCACAGGTCCACATTTACATTATGAGTTTTTACTTAACGGACAACATCGCGATCCAATGACGGTAGCACTGCCAAAGGCCAACCCGATTACAGTCAATAACCAAGCAGCGTTTTTTGCAATGAGCAAACAACTTACCGCACAGTTAAATCTACTTGGAACGAGCAATATTGCTGCGCTAGAGTAAGCTTAACCATCATTT
>JBDSHU010000218.1:0-3217 GCA_039918335.1 Methylotenera sp.
AAAATTTATTGGTGCATTATTATATTTATCCGAACGGATACGCACCTTATCTGTGCGACATTCACAGATTAAAAGGCGCTAAATACTAAACTGTATACGGCAAAAATAATCACCCTTTCTTAATAAAATCAGCGTGATAAATGATAATAAAAAACTTGGCATGACACTTGCTAATACATTATTGAAATAACTTGGTAGAACTGTCATGTTAAGAGTAATGATTGTTGATAATGATTTGGAGCGCACGAAGCCACTCAAGCAATCTTTGCTGGATACTGGCTACGATGTCATTGCGCACCTAAAAGATACGGTCAACTTGGATGATGCCTGTTGTGAGTTACAGCCGGACATTGTGATTATCGACACAGATTCTCCAAGTCGCGATACGCTGGAAAATGTTTGTGTGATGACCATGCATAAACCCAGACCAATCGTAATGTTCACGCATGACGGTGACAAAGAACAGATTAAGTTGGCGACACAGGCAGGCGTCTGTGCTTATGTGGTGGGCAGCATACCGAACGAGCGCTTACGTCCAGTGATTGATGCAGCAGTTGCAAGGTTTGAAGAATTTAAGCATCTACGCGAAGCTTTAAATGAAGCAAATGTAAAGTTAAGCGAACGTAAAGTGATTGAGCGTGCAAAAGGTTTGATTATGAAACAACGCAAAATTGATGAGGAAGATGCTTATAGTCTTTTACGCTCAATGGCGATGCAAAAAAACCTGCGGATCGCGACTTTATCTGAACAGATTGTTGAAGCGGCGCAGTTGTTGCTTTAATTAAAACAAAAAATAGATTAGCGGTAGTGCATTGGGCTCAACGATGAGCAAACAAGCACCTTAGCTAAAACACAGGAAATAATGTAGTAGAAAAATAGAGCCAAAGCTGGCTCGAACTAACAAGCAGTACAAGGCAAAGGCGTCTTGATAAAAAGAAAATTCTTTAATGATTAAAGAATCAATTTTTGTCAGGCGCCTTTTTTATTGGGTCATTTTGAAGTCAACAACCCAAATTTTGGGGTCGTAATTTTTAGATAGTTTGATTTACTTTAGGAGAAATAAATGAGTAATAAAGACCATATCGCAGATAGCAAAAAAGTTGATAGCGCCACTTTAAACAACAGCCGTCGCGATTTTTTCCGTAACAGTGCTGCGGGTGCTTTGGGTGCAGCGGCTTTGATGGGATTAGTGCCTAACGGTATTCGCACACAGGCTTTTGCAGCCGGCTCAGATGCACCTGAGATTACTGAAGTAAAAATTGGCTTTATTCCGCTTACCGACTGTGCGCCTATTATCGTAGCGGCAGAAATGGGTTTCGACAAAAAATATGGCATCAAAATCATACCGGCGAAACAAGCGTCATGGGCTGCAATTCGCGATAAAACAGTAAACGGCGAGCTGCACGCATCGCATGTTTTATATGGCTTGGTGTACGGTGTGCAATTAGGCATTGGCGGCCAGCAGAAAGATATGTCTGTATTGATGAATCTCAATCATAACGGACAAGCTATTACACTCGCGAGCCAGCTTAAAGATAAAGGCGTGACAGACGGTCGCAGCCTAAAACGTTTGCTGGATAACGAAAATCGCGACTACACCTTTGCACAAACTTTCCCTACCGGCACACATGCAATGTGGCTTAACTACTGGTTGGCTGCTAACGGCATTAACCCCACTAAAGACGTAAAAACGATCGTAGTACCACCGCCACAAATGGTAGCCAATATGCGGATCGGCAACATGGACGGTTTTTGCGTAGGCGAGCCATGGGGCGCACGTGCCATTTACGACAAAGTGGGTTACACCGTCACCACCACACAGGATATCTGGCTAGACCACCCGGAAAAAGTATTGGGTACCACAGCAGAGTTTGTGGCTAAAAACCCAAACACAGCGCGCGCCATGATCGCTGCGATCTTAGAAGCGTGTAAATACATTGAGGCGATTGAAAACCGCGCTAAGGTCGCTAAATTGATTGCCGGTAAAGCGTATGTGAATACATCAGAAGACGTGATTGCTGGCCGCTTTGTCGGTGATTACGACAATGGCATTGGTAAAAAATGGAAAGATCCTAACTACATGAAATTTTACGAAGATGGCGCGGTTAACTTTCCGTACCTATCAGACGGCATGTGGTTCTTAACGCAACACAAACGTTGGGGCTTGCTAAAAACCGATCCGGATTATTTAGGTGTGGCTACCAAAGTGAACAACATCAAGCTTTATACAGAAGCGGCTGGTTTAGTCGGTGCAAGCATTCCTAAAAATGTCATGCGTACCAGCAAACTGATGGACGGCGTGGTGTGGGACGGTAAAAACCCTGCGGCCTATGCTGCCAGCTTCAAGATTCACGGATAAAAGTTAGGTTAAGAAATTAGCTGAATTGCAGCCATTACAAGTAGTTATTTACTAGCTGCAATTCGGTCAATAAGTAATTCAATAAGGAGTCCATCATGAGTGCCATGAGTTTAGAAAAAGAAAGTTTAAAAACGATTTTGCAGGTTGCCGAGACTGAAACCACAATTCCTGAAGCTGATATCAAGGCTAATGAGAGTGTGATTGCAGCGAATGACGCGAACTTAGAAATTAGCAAAATTAAGGCTGATGCTCCTAAATTCAAAAGAACCGTGAAACCACACAATAAAAAAGCCTATGCTTTTTTCAAATTGGCTTTACCGCCTATGTTCGGTATTTTGCTGTTTTTAGGACTTTGGACTTTACTTTCACATCAGACCCCTGTTTTACCCGGTCCACTCAGTACATTCAAATCCGCAATAGATTTATTTGCACACCCATTCTATGTGAACAGTTTAGATGACCAGGGAATTGGCTGGAACATCCTAGCATCGCTGGAGCGTGTCGCATTAGGCTTTGGTTTAGCCGCCCTAGTAGGCATTCCGTTAGGCTTTATGGTTGGTCGCTATGCGTTTATGTCGCGCATGTGCGCACCAGTCATTGGTTTGCTACGGCCTGTATCACCACTCGCCTGGCTGCCACTCGGCTTATTGGTATTAAAAGCCGCAGCACCGGCAGCAATATGGGTGATTTTCATCTCTAGCATTTGGCCCATGTTGATCAACACTGCGGTCGGTGTGAGCAAAGTGCCGCAAGACTATATGAATGTTGCGAAAGTATTGAATTTAAGTGAATGGAAAATCATTACTAAGATTTCATTCCCTTATGTCTTGCCTTACATGATGACCGGTGTACGTCTTT
>JBDSHU010000219.1:0-4386 GCA_039918335.1 Methylotenera sp.
CGGTACTTGCCATGGTGCTGGCCGGGTTAAACAGAATAAAACCTTATCGGTGAAAATCCCAGCAGGCGTAGATGAAGGCGACAGAATCAGACTCAGTGGCGAGGGCGAAGCGGGTGTGAATGGCGGACCTACCGGTGATCTATATGTGGTCGTTCATTTGAAAGAACATGAAATATTCCAGCGTGAAGGCGGTAATCTACATTGCGAAATGCCAATTAGCTTTAGTACTGCTGCATTAGGCGGCGAGATTGAAGTGCCTACCTTGGGCGGCTCAGCCAAAATGAAGATTCCTGCAGAAACGCAAACTGGCGGCGTATTCAGGTTGCGCGGTAAAGGCATTAAACCGCTGCGTCAATCTGAACCTGGTGATTTAATGGTACATGTCGTGGTTGAAACACCCGTTAAACTCACAGAACACCAAAAGAAATTACTGCGTGAATTTGAAACGAGTACGCAGGGCGATGCGGGAAAACACAGCCCTAGAAACAAAAGCTGGGTAGACAAAGCGAAAGAGTTTTTTGGCTAAGTACGCAGAAATAAGCCTCGCATGTTTCAATTAAATTCATGCGTTGATTTCACATAAAATAAAAGGCTCAAATTTGAGCCTTTTATTTTATGTGCCAATGAGCAAGTACTTTATTGTTCTAAGGAATCAGCAATAGCCGTTAACTCTAAGCTTATATCGCTAAAATCTTCATACTTTTTGCCTTGCATTTTTGCATACCAGTAGCGGCTATTCCCTTCGTCACCCTCTATTTTATGCAATACCGCATGCAGCCAGTTTGCAGTCACATCGCTATAATCTTGGGCAATATTGTGGGCAGCGTCCCAATCACCGTTCTGTGCAGCTTTCACCGCTATCATCAAATGCGCTTTGTTCACTTTAGCTTAACTCACTAGCCACTTCAAAATATTGTAACTTTTTATTTCTAGGCAGATTTTTCAATTGTGCCTCAGCAATGCTAGCGGTGGAACGATCAGGATATAGTTTGGAAGCAATAATTTTAACTGGCGGGTTTGCACGCGTATAGCGAGCACCCTTACCTGACTGGTGAGCGGTAAAACGCGAGGCTAAGTTATTAGTAATGCCTGCGTAATAAGCGCCGTTAGTGCATTCGAGTAAATATAAGCACCAGGTCATACTACTCCACCCTCAAACTGAGTTAATAGGTCCCCGCCTGTATAAATTCCACTTTATAACCATCTGGGTCTTCTACAAAGGCAATGACTGTGGTGCCATGCATCATAGGACCAGCTTCACGTACCACCTTGCCTCCTGCGCTTCTGACCGCATCACAGGCTTTGTAGGCATCGTCTACCTCTAAGGCAATATGTCCATAAGCTTTGCCCATATCGTAGCTTTCAGTGCCATAGTTATACGTAAGCTCCAGCACGGTATGGTCGCTTTCAGGACCGTAGCCGACAAATGCGAGACTGAACTTACCTTCAGGAAAGTCATTTTGGCGCAACACTTTCATACCTAACACTTCGGTATAAAATTTAACGGATCGCTCCAAATTACCTACACGGAGCATAGTGTGTAACATGCGCATATGAATATCCTTGGCTGATTAGAAGTGTTATTTAACTGAGGTTAATTGATAAAATTTGTGCAGCAATTGTTCTTTAGTTTCAACCACATCTGGATTGAACGGAATGCAATCAATCGGGCAAACCTCTACGCATTGCGGTTTATCAAAATGTCCGACGCATTCAGTACATAAATTTGGGTTGATTTCATAAATCTCTTCACCCTGATAAATCGCATTATTAGGACATTCTGGCTCACAAACGTCACAATTAATACACTCATCTGTAATCATCAAGGCCAAGATTAAACACCCAACTTTTGTTTAATGGCATCTTCAACAGTTGAAGAAACGAACGCATGCACGTCCCCGCCTAGTGTGGCGACTTCACGCACAAGGCTGGAAGAAATAAACATAAACTGTTCAGATGGCGTTAAAAATAAGGTTTCAAATTGTGGGTAGAGCTTACGGTTCATACCAGCTAGCTGAAACTCATATTCAAAATCTGCAGTGGCACGCAAACCGCGTATTACCATTTGCGCATTTTGTGACTGTACAAACTGCATTAATAACCCTGAAAAACCTAACACCTCAACGTTACTCAAGTTACTAAACACTTTTTCCGTCATCGCTACGCGCTCGTCTAAACTAAACATCGTGCGCTTATTTGAGCTACCCGCTACAGCTACCACTACGTATGGAAATAAATCTGACGCACGGCGCACTAAATCCTCATGCCCTAAAGTAACAGGGTCAAATGTGCCTGGATAAACTACTTTAAGCGATGAATGTGTCATTGGATAATTTTAGCAGATGATAGAAAACATTACCTGCTTTGCTTTGCTTAATCACTTTCCACTCTCTAGCCCAACTATTTGCAGAGTCTGGTATAGCGTCCAAAGCAAATTCCGCTTCAACGTATATTAATCCGTCAGAGGTTAAATGCGCAGACAACAATGGCAATACTTTAGGTACCCAGTCTTGATGGTAAGGCGGGTCTAAAAAAATGAGATTGAATTTTTGTGTATTGCTTTGAATAAACTGCATAACATCTTGATGCAAAATTTGAGCTTGATCAGCTTTGAGTAACTGCTTATTTTCGATGAGCGCTCTGTAGGCAGGTACAGATTTCTCTATCAATGTTACCGAGCTTGCCCCGCGAGACAGCGCTTCAAAACCCATCACGCCAGTACCAGCGAACAAATCTAAGCAGGTTAAGCCCGTTAAGTCTTGCCCCAGCCAATTAAATACCGTTTGCCGTACACGCTCAGGCGTCGGCCGCAGACCAGTAACGTCTGGAAACTTAATGATGCGGCTACGCCATTCTCCCGCATTGATGCGAATGGTATTCTGTTTTTTCTCAGCGGGTTTACTCAAAATTAAAAGCTCGGCTTTATGGTTTAATAAAGCTGTATTTTACTACTTTTCTTTTATCGTTACTCCTTACTTGGCGTTCGGGTCGCCTACGATAACAGTCACAAAATTTGCTGTATTAATACGTCGGTTAAATGCATCTTTGATTTGTGCAGTAGTCACACTCGCTACTTTTTTGTTGTAGTCATCTAAATAACTGAGCGGCAATTTATAAAAGCCAATCACGGCTAAATAATCTAAAATTTTGCTATTACTATCAATACGCATAGGAAAGCCGCCAATGATATTGGCTTTAGCCGCTTTAAGTTCTGCCTCAGTCACGCCGTTTTTGAGGAAATTATCCAGTGTTTCATGTACCAGTTTTATCGCCGCATCTGCCTGGTCTTTTTTGGTCTGTAGTCCAATTTGAAACGGCCCTAATTCAGCCATCGGCATAAAATAACTATAGACGCTATATACCAAGCCGCGCTTTTCCCGCACTTCCTCAGTTAAGCGTGATACAAAACCTCCACCACCTAAAATATAATTACCTACATACAATGGGAATAAGTCCGGATCTCCACGTTTAATTCCTGGGTAGCCTAACAAAATATGTGATTGCGAAGCGGGATGGGTAATACGCTGCACAATTGGCTGAGTCGGTAAGTTAATAGGCGCGATTGGCGGCACTTCGGCAGCATTCGGCATACCACTGGCAATATTCTCTGCAATCTTGTTGGCTTGCTCACGGGTTAAATCACCTATCATGGCAATCACAGCGCCTTTTGCGCCATAGTATTTGTTGTAAAAATCCTGCAGATCTTCACGTTTGATTTTGCTAACGGTTTCTACCTCACCGCTTTCATCCAAACTATAAGGATGCGTTCCGTACATTGCCTTCATAAAAGCTTTATTTGAGATGCTTTCCGGTTGTGTTGCCGACTCTTGCAAACCTGAAATGATTCGCGCTTTTTCACGGCTTAGTACGGCGTCAGGAAAGTCCGGTTTTTGCAATACTTTGATGAATACATCAAGTGCCTGATTTTGCTCACGCTCACTGCTGAGGGTGCGTAATTTGAAAGCGGCCCTATCTGTATCGAACTCACCCCCTAAAATCGCGCCAATATCGGCCATTTTGTTAGCAATCACTTCATCGCTCATGCCTGCTGCGCCTAGCGTCATCATGTATTTAGTGATGCCCGCCACGCCAGATTTTTCAGCAGTATCGCGCGCGCTCCCAGCCGCAAAGTTAACGCTTACATCGACAATCGGTAAATCATGGTCTTCAACAAAATAAACCTCAGACCCTGCCGGAGTTTGCCAATGCTGGATTTTAACTGCCGCATAACTGCTGGCACTAAATGCTAATAATGCTAAATTTAATAACAGTACTTTTTTTATATTCTTTAGATTCATTACTTAATTACCTCAAATTTTAGTGCTGCAACGTATTCAATAAATTGTTAATTTGATTAGCAATTTATTCCATCGATATCAGTATTAA
>JBDSHU010000220.1:0-5354 GCA_039918335.1 Methylotenera sp.
TGCTGATTGAGCAAGGTGGCGATTTTAATCATGGCTACACTTATTCTGGTCACCCAGTGGCTTGTGCGGTCGCGTTAGCCAATATTGATATTCTCGAAAAAGAAGGCTTGGTTGATCAGGTACTTAATGAAACGGGGCCTTATTTAGCACAAAAATTTTCCGAATTAGCGAGTCACCCTTTAGTAGGTGGTGCAGAAACCTGCGGCTTGGTGGCTGGGTTTGCCTTGATGCAAGACAAAGCACACCACACTCCATTTGATGCAACGCTAGAAGTTGGCATGATGTGCAGAAACCATTGTTTTGCTAATGGTTTAATCATGCGTGCGGTGGGCGATAGAATGATTATCGCGCCGCCGTTAATTATCACTAAAGCACAAATTGACGACTTAACGAGATTGATACGCAAGTGTCTAGATGCCACGCTTGAAGAGTTGCAAGCAAGCGGGTTTATGGCTAGCGAAATGCTTAAAGTGAATGTTGCATAAGTTAGGTTTTAATTAACGTACTTCAGACTTTAAATTAAAGATATTTGAGTTTTTAACATGATAGAATTATTTTAATTCTGCATTAACTGTCATGATGCTGCCGTTGCATATGCTAGTGGCAATTGAACGGAGTACGGTTGGATTGATATGGTTTAGTTTGACCTGTGAATGATAGATTTTTAATGCATGACTTTTAGTGACTATTTAGGAGAAAATTTGATGAAATCGACCTTTAATAAACGTGTTCTGAGTGTGCTGGTAGGCTTGGCTGTTGGCGTAGGTTTTGTGGCTAGCAGCTACGCAAAAGAAGAAGAAAAAGTACTCAATATTTATAACTGGTCAGATTACATTGCGCCCGACACTGTCAAGAATTTTGAAAAAGAAACAGGCATTAAAGTGCGTTACGATGTATTTGATTCTAATGAGATTTTACATGCTAAATTAGTGGCCAGAAAGACTGGTTATGACATTGTGGTGCCGTCATCAAACTGGGCAAAATTGCAAATTGATGGTGGGTTATTTCAAAAGTTGGATAAGAAGCAACTGACTAACTGGAAAAATCTAGATCCCGGTATTCTCACATTGATGGCTAAGTTAGACCCTGGTAACGCTTACCTGGTAGATTGGATGTGGAGCTACAATACGGTAGGCATTAACGTAGATAAAGTCAAAAAAGCGCTGGGCACTACGCCGATGCCAGACAATGCCTGGGAGCTTGTGTTTAACCCTAAATACACTTCAAAACTAAAGTCTTGCGGTATCACTTATCTAGATACCCCATCTGATGTATTTGCAGCAGCGTTACACTACTTAGGTAAGCCAGCTTATAGCACTAATGCCGCCGATTATAATGCTGCTTATGATATGTTGAAAAAAGTGCGTCCTGATATCAAACGCTTTAATTCTGGTGGGCAAATTGAAGATTTAGCGAGCGGCGGCGTCTGTGTAGCCTATGGCTGGGCTGGTGACTTTAACTTGGCACGTAAACGGTCAATTGAAAATAAATCAGAGCAAAATATTGTGGCACTGGTACCTAAAACAGGTGGTTTGACGTTTATGGATACGATGGCGATTCCTGCAGACGCTCCGCATCCAAACAATGCACATAAATTCATCAACTATGTACTTAGACCAGAAGTAGCTGCGTCTATCACTAATACGGTGACTTATGCAAATCCGAACAAAGCCGCAACGAAATTTGTAGACCCAGAAATCAAAAACAACAAATCCATTTTCTTATCAGATGCTGATATTGCCAAATTAGTACCGCCTGGCACTGTGGATAACAATACACGTCGCAACATGACACGTTTGTATACACGCTTCAAAACAGGTTTGTAGTCTAAAAAGCCTAATGGCGCGTAGCAGTTTAATAGCAACGCGCCATATCGGTAATTTGCAAAACATAATTTGAAAGTCAGTTAATAGGGGTAGTTATGGCGACGGCACCGAAAGCTAATACGGTACGCGAGGATTTACTGCGTGTGGATGGGCTTACTAAGATTTATGATGGTGCTGTGAAGGCCGTGGACAATGTTTCTCTTACCGTGGCGACTGGTGAGATTTTTGCATTGCTGGGCGGATCCGGTTGTGGGAAATCTACTTTGCTGCGTATGTTGGCTGGATTTGAAACGCCGACTAAAGGTAAGATTTTTCTGGCTGGGGAAGATATTACAAATCTCCCGCCTTACCAGCGTCCAATCAATATGATGTTTCAGTCGTATGCACTTTTCCCGCATTTGAGTGTGTGGGAAAACATTGCTTTTGGCTTAAAGCGTGATGGCATGCCGAAAGACCAGATTGCTGAACGTGTTGAAAAGATGTTGGGACTAGTGCAATTAAGCAAGTACGCCAACCGTAAACCGCATCAGCTTTCAGGTGGTCAGCAACAACGTGTTGCCTTGGCGCGCAGCTTGGCAAAGCGGCCTAAATTATTACTACTGGACGAGCCATTAGGTGCGCTAGATAAAAAATTACGCGAAACCACCCAATTAGAGCTGGTCAATATTATTGAAGAGGTCGGCGTGACTTGTGTGCTAGTAACACACGACCAAGAAGAAGCAATGACTATGGCTTCGCGGATTGCCGTGATGAGTGAAGGCTATTTCTTGCAGGTCGGTTCACCAGATGAAGTCTATGAGATGCCAAATCGCCGGCAAGTGGCTGATTTTATTGGCAACGTGAATATATTTGATGGCGTGCTGGAAGAAGACGAAGCAGATCATGTGACCGTACGCTGTGCAGAATGTATGCATTATGTAGGCCACGGCATCAGCGGCAATAGTGGCATGAGCGTTGGGGTGGCGCTGCGTCCAGAAAAAATATTGCTGACTAAAGAAAAGCCGGAGGGCGAATATAATTGGTGTGAAGGTGAAGTGATCGAAATCGTGTATTTTGGTGCTCACACGACTTATCACCTCAAGCTAGCGAGTGGCAAAATCATCAAAGCACAAGAGCTTAACAACACGCGCGACTTAAGTTGCGGACTCACTTGGGGCGACCGTGCTTACGCACAGTGGAACGACCTCGCAATGGTAGTGTTAACGCAATAAAAGGGCATGTAATGGCTAAACTATACAGTTACCTGCGCAGTTTTTTAGATGGCCGCCATATAGTGATTGGCGTCCCCTATCTATGGTTTTTATTATTAGCCGCAGTGCCATTGCTGATTGTACTTAAAATCAGCATGTCGGAAATGGAGGCTACTTCGGTCTCCAGTATGCTTGACTGGAGCAGCGGCTGGCCGACGATTAAGTTAAATTTTTCCAGCTATATATTCATTGGCTCAGATACGCTGTACGTGCAAACTTATCTATCTTCAATTAAATATGCACTTATTACCACATTAATATGCCTAGCCATCGGCTATCCATTTGCTTATTTTATGGCGCGCTCGCCCAAGCATTTACAACCCACGTTATTGATGATGATCATGTTGCCGTTTTGGACGTCATTTCTGCTGCGCATCTACGCCTGGAAAACGTTGCTAGTGAATAATGGCGTGATTAATAATGCCCTATTAAGTCTAGGGATTATCGACGCACCGCTGGAAATGATGAATACGCCATTTTCATTACTTATAGGCATGGTGTATTCATACTTGCCATTCATGATATTGCCCTTGTTCGCCAATCTATCTAAGCTAGATTTACGTTATTTAGAAGCGGCTGCGGATTTGGGTACCAGTCCATTTAGAACCTTTTGGTTGATTACCGTACCACTTTCAAAAGCGGGCATTATCGCTGGGTCCATGCTAGTGTTCATTCCTGCGGTGGGTGAATATGTAATTCCAGAATTGTTAGGCGGGCCAAATACGCTAATGATCGGTCGCGTATTGTGGGATGAATTCTTCAGTAATAACGATTGGCCTATGGCTTCTGCCGTAGCGGTGGTGATGATACTGCTCATCCTGTTACCGATGGCAATCTTCAATAAATACCAAGCGCAAGCCGAGACTAAACCATGACGGATGCCATGAATAAGTTATTCAGTAAAGGTTGGATGATTGCAGTATATATTTTCCTATACATGCCTATCGTCACGCTGGTGATATTCTCATTCAATAACTCACCGTTAGTGACCGTGTGGACCCACGCGAGCTTACGGTGGTACACCGCCTTAATGAATGATAGCGACCTAATTTCCGCGGTGCTTTTATCGCTTAAAATCGCCTTTCTTTCAGCATTAATCTCAGTGTTTTTTGGAACGTTCACCGCTTTTGCCTTGAATCGTTATAAGCGCTTCTCTGGGCGCACATTACTGTCATCGATGGCAAGTACGCCGTTGGTGATGCCGGATGTCATCGTGGGTCTTTCATTATTGCTCATGTTAGTATCATTGCAGCATTGGCTGGGTTATCCTGAACGTGGTTTATTCACTATTTTGCTGGGTCATGCTTTGTTAGGCACGGCTTACGCTACGGTGGTAGTGACATCTCGTCTGCGTGAAATGGACAGCAAGTTAGACGAAGCGGCGATGGATTTAGGTTGTAAACCGTTACAAGTATTCATGTTAGTGACCTTGCCGCTGCTAGTGCCTGCATTAGTGTCCGCCTTTTTACTTACCTTCACTTTGTCGTTTGATGACGTGGTGCTGTCGTCATTCTTATCAGGCCCCGGCTACTCAACCATGCCAATGGTGATTTTTTCACGCGCACGTTTAGGTTTAAATCCAACCATCAATGCCGTTGCTACAGTGACAATTACCGTAGTGACGATTGCAGTGATTGCCTCAAGTTTCTATACGTCACATAAAGAGCGCAAACGAAAACGCGAAGTAGCCCAGGCGTATAGTGATACGAATCAGTAATTAGAAATTTATTAGCATAAATTGAACTCTTAATCAGGTAGGACTCCAACTAACAAATATGGGTAGTTCGTTAGTTGGTCAGTTCTATAAACTAAGTGATCTAATTATTTAACCTATAGTATTTAAATAAAGTAGTCCATATCATCCCAACAGGTAACACCATGTTAAATCAGTCAATGTCTATAGCACTTAATCACTCTGCTTTACTCAAACCCGGCCTCGCTTGGTTAGCCGGCAAATGGGTGGGAGCAGATTCAGGTGAAACTATTATCGTCACCAATCCAGCCAATGGTGAAATGGTCGGATCAGTGCCGTTAATGCGAGGCGCTGAAACTGAGCGTGCGATTACCGCTTCTGAAATTGCGCAAAAATCTTGGAAAATTCTTACTGCACAAGCTCGTGCGACGATATTAAAACGCTGGTTCGATTTGATTATTTTGCATAAAGAAGACTTAGCTCGATTACTTACAGCTGAGCAAGGCAAGCCTCTGGCTGAAGCACGGGGGGAGGTGACTTATGGTGCCAGTTTTATCGAATGGTTTGCTGAAGAAGCTAGGCGTG
>JBDSHU010000221.1:0-7892 GCA_039918335.1 Methylotenera sp.
GCGACTTAAAATTATTTTGGGTCTCGGTGACTCATATGGATCTGGTGAAGGAAGTCCAGACCAACCCACCAAGTGGAAGTCTAATGTGAAGGATAAGAAATGGCCAATTGGCTCTTATGGCTTGCAAAAAGTAAATGGTTGGGTGCACACACCTGCTCAGTGGATTTCTAATAGATGTAACCGTTCATATTTCTCTGCTCAATCGCTTGCTTCACTTAAGCTTGCGGCTGATGATCCGCATTCTATTGTGAGCTTCGTTCACTTATCTTGCACTGGTGCTGAAGTTGTTGACGGCATGCTTGCTCCTCAAAGAAATGCTCCAGGTTCAGAATCTAATTGTAGAGGCACAGTCATCCCAAGTAATTCTCTAATTAATAATCCGCACGCAAATACCCTAAACAAAATAAATCCTAAATGTGATGTTCCTTTTTCACAAGTCAGCTCTGCAGTTAAGTTGCTATGTCTTGTTAAGCCTAAATCGCTGCCAGGAAGCGACTTACTGAGTGCTAAAATCAAAAAAGAGCTGTATGGAATACAAACCTATCCTCACCAGATTTCATGGATTAATGACTTAAAATTTTGCCCAGTGGAATCCCAAATAAAACCTGATTTAGTTTTATTATCAATCGGTGGCAATGACATTGGTTTTGGTGGTGTGGTAGCTTGGGGAATAATACCATCCGAAGGTAAATATAAGTTCACTGAACTTATGACTGCTTTTGCACGTAAGTCGGGGGGAGTTGTTTGCCCAGATGACACTTCTGGAGATTGTGGTGGGAATTTATCTGCAACTAAAAGGATGGATGATTTAAAAAAACGTTATTCTGCTCTGCGACAAGCATTCAGTAGTTTGCTGAATGTGGCGGAAAATAAAATTGTCATATCAGGCTACACTAATCCGCTGTTTAATTCAAATGGGGGTATATGCGGAAATCCTCCAAAATCTGACTCTCCAAACGAATGGCGATTGTCAAAATTATTGATCCCAATAATTTTTAAACCTAGCGAATGGCAGTTTAATCTCACGGGAGGGGAATATCCAACTGGAGAAGCAACGCTTGTAAATAAATGGGTTGTGTCAAAACTTAATAATAAAATAAGTTCGGTTGTAACAGGTAAGGATTTCAATTGGCTATTTGTAGATAATAGCTCGGTGATGAATAACCGTGGTTGGTGCACAGATGTTGACGAGGATTCCGAAAGTCTGAATTTTACACCAAACAAAGTTTATACTTGGAATGCTTTCACAGATCGGACTCGAATGATACGAACTTCAAATGACTCAATCATGACTCAATGGCGTTCAGAGAAAAATCACGACTTTTTATTTGGCACATTTCACCCTAATGTTCAGGGTTATTCCGGTATGGCAGATCAAATAATGGATAAGATTTATTCTAAATGAACAGAACCTAAAACTTTAAATTTCAAAGAAAGTAAAAGCAGATATACCTTTAAAGTTTATTTAAACGACAATCATTTAATTTATCACACGACCTTTTTTAATGTCATAAATAAAAAAATGTCACCCGTCACTTTTACCAAATTATGAAAGTGACACTAAGGTTCATGCAATACTCATAATCTAATACTTATATTTATCTGTCACCCTTGTCACCTAAGTCACTAACATAAATTGTTGAGTTGTTAGCTACACTATTAACTACACATATTCAGTTATTCTTAATACTTAAAAAATATGTGTGACTGAGGTGACAAGGTGACATAAAGATAACTGCCTAAATTTTAACGGTTTAATCACAAAATATTGTCACCCTGCAGTCACCCGATTATTAGAAGGGTGACTTTAATCTTCTGAACTACCCATAATATCTGCTTTCACTATATATACCCTTCTAGTATTACCAAGACCGGGTAGTCGAATGGAGTGTGTGGACCGACCATTATTGGTAAAAAGTAATCCTGCCTCGATAAGCGCCTTACTTACTTGATTGTGACTGAGCCCAGAGCAAATTTCAGTTTTCCAAACTTCAGGAAAAATAATATATTCAGTTCTGCCATCATCGGTTTGACGTTTAAATCCTGCTCGATTAATTGTCGGCCTTTCATTACTATTAAATTCTGAAGTGTTTGACCAATTTGTAAATCTTGAATCACCATTCATTTCAATAAATCGACGGACTTGAGCAATGGCCACATCATTTTCTTGTGCACCGATACCACCACGTTCATTAAGCCATGATGTAAAGCATGTACTAACTCCTTTGATGGCTTCACCTTCACTCCATGGAAGGATTTTTTCGCTAATTGCAAATTCACCAATTGCCGCAAACAATGCAAATCGTTGTGCAATTCTTAATACTTGACCATCGGCACCTACCGGAACATAAGTAGTCATAAATGATTGAATGATTGCTTTTACCATGTTTCTTAAACGCTTCGAATCATATGCTACTAACGACTCAAGTAGAGCTATGCCTGCACTACCATAATAAGATGCAGTGTTATGTTTTAGCAATTGAGAAAATGCTTGCGGGTTGTCAACAGAGTGAATGTTTTCAAACAATCCCATATTTTGACCTGCATCAGACTGAAGATTTACCAATCTCACTTCTTGACCTGCCATCGTACGTTTATTCGCTGTACTCATATGATCGGCTAGACTAACCTCACCAGTAGACAAATAAACAATCCTCCAAGACCTGCCTTTTTGAATTTCTGCTGTTCTAGTGGCTCTGCTTTTGCCTTGACCATTGCCAAGCATGTAAGCAATTTCTCCTGCTTTTTCTGGCCCAACTTGGCTCATTTCATCCAAGATTAACAAATTGTCGTTGTGCCTAGCTGCGATCGCTTCAAGGGCGTTATCGGTGGTCCTCCAACTTACAACATATTCTGGTGATCCCCATAAACTTGCTGCTACCTGCACTGCCGACGTTTTGCCAGTACTGCTTTGTCCAACAAAATGCACTCCGCCACTTTCTTCTGCAAAGATATTTAAAAACGGACCTGATAATCCTGCACACACACTTAAAACGATACGACTATTTCCAACGCAGAATTTGCCTACATTTTCTTGCCAGTTGTTTAATGTACCTTGTTGCTGATAAATATTTGTGCCACGTGGGTCATTAGTTTGAATTCTTACTGACTCAGTAGTCTTACCAAAGACTCTATTTGGCAAAATGTAAACATTGTTATACCAGCCTGGTTGTGTTACTGCTAGGGTGCGTTGGGAAGGGTTACAGGCTTGAAGATAAGTTGATAACTGTGATCCATCGTTTGAAGCAACATCTAAACCCATTCTTAATAATTCGCTACGATAGGTTCTACTATCAACTAACATCGACTTAGGTATACACCAGCTATGTGGTTGCTTATCTTTGTCATGAAACTCAAGCACTAAACCCCAGCTATTACTTGTAATGTCTCTGGATAATGACATTACTTCAAGTTTTGAGCACAGCCAAATTTCATAGGTTTCACCGTCTTTCTTTTTTAGCTGATAAACGCCGTCATCGCTGACTTTGAAATTAGCTACCATATAATCAAGTTTATCCAACTCAGCTTTGACATATATAGTCTCTGGCAAAAGTCTAATATGGTCATTAGTCCAACCCAATGTAAGGGCATCTGCAGCATCCCAGCCCTTCTCTGGAGTAAATCCAGGCTCAATAATTGATTTTCTATTAAGATCGTAAGCAGCCGTATACGTGATCGGCAACATTATATTTACGTCGGCTTTTGCGTCATTTGAATAAAGTAGCTCTGTAAGTTTATCTGCGTACTTTTGACCAGGTTCATCATGATCAGGCCAGATAAGAACCTTACGGCCAATTAATGGTTTTAAATCTGATTTTTCCGGTGACTGAGATCCGTTCATTGTCGTAACCACTATAAAGTCAGGAAATAGCTGAGCAGCTGCATCGGCAGTTTTTTCTCCCTCTACAATTAATACTGTTGCCGCTGGCTTTTGCGTTAGGAGATGAAGGTTATAAAGTGGTCTTGGTGCTGGTATATTGACAGGCTTCCATTTTAACCGTCCATCACAATCCTTATGAAGTGTCAGCGGACTAAATGTTTTCTTACCATCAGCTTTATCAAAACCATAGATGTAACAAACGACCTGGCCGTCTTTGTCGTAATAAACATGCTTTCTAGTCGGAATGCCTAAATAATTAAAATTATAATTGACGGGTGGTGCATCCACAGGAATAGGACAAACCAAGGTGTGTGAAAAGGAGGTGGTTACTTCTGCATCTACTGTACTTACGGGCTTGATCCCTTTTTGTTTAACCAAAAACTTTTGTAGGTATTCGGCTGCCGATGTCTGATTAGTTTTTAAGATGCCCGCAGTAAAAGCAACCAAATCACCGCCTTTTTCATCACCAGCAAAATCTTTAAAAATACCATTCTCGATGTTAATACTTGCAGAGCCATATTCAATATCATCACGCAAGGGATTAATATATTGAAGTTGCTTGCCCACTAGCCTTGATTTAACTTTAAGTTCATTTAGTAGTTCTTCAACAAAGGGGATTGCTTGTGCGTGGATATCTTTGAAATTAATCATTTCGACCACCTACAAGATTAGATGCAATAAATGAATCTAGATCACTCTGACGATAAAGTACACGGCTACCAATCTTGATATATGCCAGCTTATAGCGTTTATTACATGCCCATACAGCAAGTGTTTCTGTTTTAATTCCTAGATATGCAGCAGCTTCACTGCGGTTTAATAAATGTTGCATTTTCGTTTCCATAAAATTAATGAATTCGAAGTATGCCGCTATATATCAAGCTCAGAATGTGGCAAAAATGGGGGGTTAGATATTAGGGTAGCTAGTGTGTGTGCTTAATTATTCAGACTAAATAATTAGAAGTTTTCAGATCAAGGGCTTGCTTCATAGCAGTTGGTAGAGTTGTGAGTGTGAAAGTTTCACTTAGACGTTCAGCACTAACTTCAGCCCATTCTACTGCTTTAAACATGCTAATTTTCTCGCCTTTTGCTGGTCCAATAATTTTCACTAAGTCGATGCATTGCATTAACTTATAGTCTGACCATTTCTCTATTAAAGATTCAGGTGATGAAGTGAATGGTCGTGGCCAATTCCTGTGTGCTCTTATTGCTAACAACCAGTTATTAAAATCCTTTTTAATTAAGCTGTCACTGCCTGCTAAATTGATAGTAAGAAAAGCGTAGGGGTGCAGTTGAGGACAGTCAGTCAAGTAGATATCATCTAGACATAAAGCTGGATCCTGTCTTGAGGAGTCGGTTAAGTTGTCAGGAAGTTGCCCGCATCTTGTTGGAGAAACCGTAGGCTGCCCATAGGGGTGAACTACGTTGTTGGAGCTATTCCATAGTACTTC
Source organism: Methylotenera sp. (assembly GCA_039918335.1). GTDB lineage: Bacteria > Pseudomonadota > Gammaproteobacteria > Burkholderiales > Methylophilaceae > Methylotenera. The sequence goes on from JBDSHU010000221.1 coordinate 5,332, forward strand.
TTTGTGACTAATGAAGTCTAAAGATCCTAAACCACAGTCGTCCAAAGGATTAAGAATAAGTTTTTCTATGCACTCCGCTTTTAAGTCTGGTGAAAAACCTGCTAATCTTTGACGTAACCGCAAAGCCTTAGACCATAGCTGCATTGTTGATTTATGCGATTGGCCTGATAACCACTCAAATCCAGAGTATTTGGAAGCATTAAACCAGTTGGGCTTATCTTGTTTATATCCGCCTTTATTTGCCATGATTGATTATAGCTAATAATTGAGATTATATTTTGAAAGGCTAAATAAATTGCACAGTGTAGCAATGGACAAAACAAAAGGGATTAGCCGTTAAGCTAACCCCTTGTTTTTATTGGTGCGCCCGGAGCGATTCGAACGCCCGACCCCTTGGTTCGTAGCCAAGTACTCTATCCAGCTGAGCTACGGGCGCATGGGCAGTATTATACGACATACTGCATTTTTCTAAAAGTAATAATTACCATTCTTTTAGTTGGCGGAGAACGAGGGATTCGAACCCTCGATACAGGGTTAAGCCCGTATGCTTCCTTAGCAGGGAAGTGCCTTCGACCACTCGGCCAGCTCTCCGTTTAATTCAATTTCGCTTTACTGGGTTTCAGTAACATATTAGTCTTCACTAATAAGGGCGCGATATTACTTGATTCGCGCCCAAAAATCAATCAGAAAACAGTGACTAATTGTTACAATTAATTATCTATTATAAATATGCTTAAGCTTCTTCCAGTTCAAAAGCTTTATGCAATACGCGTACTGCTAATTCTAAATATTTTTCATCGATCACAACAGCAATTTTTATCTCTGATGTAGAAATCATTTGAATGTTGATACCTTCTTCAGCCAAGGTGCGGAACATTTGGCTGGCAATGCCCACATGTGAGCGCATACCCACGCCTACAACAGAGACTTTGGCAATCTTGTCGTCACCCTTAATTTCGCGAGCACCAATGTGACCTTGGACTTTATCACGCAAAATACTTAAGGTTTTATTGAGTTCATTTTTATGGACTGTGAAGGTGAAATCCGTTGTGCCATCGGCGCCCACGTTTTGAATGATCATATCGACATCTATGTTCGCATCAGCCACCGGGCCTAAAATTTGATACGCGATACCTGGTTTATCAGGCACGCCCAATACAGTGATTTTGGCCTCATCGCGATTAAACGCGATGCCTGAAATAATTGGATCTTCCATTTCGTTTTCCTTACCGTCTTCTTCAAATGTGATGAGTGTGCCGTCGCCTTCTTCTTCAAAACTAGAAAGCACACGTAATTTAACTTTATATTTACCTGCAAATTCCACAGAGCGTATTTGTAATACCTTCGAGCCTTGACTCGCTAGTTCAAGCATTTCTTCAAAAGTGATTGATTTTAAGCGACGCGCTTCAGGGACCACTCTAGGATCTGTGGTATAAACACCGTCAACATCTGTATAGATTTGGCATTCATCTGCACCCAGTGCGGCTGCGAGCGCCACACCTGTCGTATCAGAGCCACCGCGACCCAATGTGGTGATATTGCCTTTTTCGTCTACGCCTTGAAACCCAGCGACTACACATACATAGCCTGCATCTAAATCAGCTTTAAGATTGTGCTGATCAATATTCAGGATGCGTGCTTTGGTATGCGCGTCATCAGTCAAGATTTTAACTTGAGCGCCTGTGTAGCTTTTGGCTTTAATACCAAGTTCGATTAAAGCGAGCGCGGTCATACCGATGGTCACTTGCTCACCTGTAGAAACGATTGCATCTAACTCACGTGGGTCTGGATCTGCCATGAGCTCTTTTGCCAATGTAATCAGTCGGTTAGTTTCGCCTGACATCGCAGAAACGACCACTACGATTTGATGTCCCATCGCTTTATATCGTGCAACACGCCTAGCTACATTGCGAATCCTCTCAGGATTCGCTACAGAGGTACCGCCGTATTTTTGTACAATCAATGCCATTTTTCGACTCTTTTAAATTACGCTAATTAAATTTTATTTGACTTAAACTTTACCAACTAAACCAATTTACTAGTCACCCACTCTTTTACGCTAGCAAGCGCTTGCGGTAACTGGCTTGCATCTGTACCGCCTGCCATTGCCATATCTGGTTTGCCGCCGCCTTTGCCGCCTACTTGCTGTGCGACGAAATTGACTAATTCACCAGCTTTGATTTTAGCAACCAGATCTTGCGTTACACCTGCAGCTAAACTTACTTTGCCTTCACTCACACTGGCTAACACAATTGCCGCAGACTTCAGTTTGTCTTTCAGTTTATCCATAGTCTCGCGTAGCGTTTCTGCATTGGCGCCGTCTAGCGTTGCAGCCAGTACTTTCACGCCAGAAATTTCAGTGGCTTGAGCTGTTAAGTCATCCCCTTGGGATGAAGCCAGTTTTGATTTTAAACGCGCCAGTTCTTTTTCTAATGACTTGATATTGTCAGACAACTGCACAGCCTTGTTAGCGAGCTCGTGAGTTGGCGCCTTAAGCGCGCTAGCTAATTGAGTAATCAAAGCCTGTTGCTCGTTGATCAATTTCAGCGCGCCTTCACCAG
>JBDSHU010000222.1:0-3897 GCA_039918335.1 Methylotenera sp.
GGTTAGTCAACGCTGCGTTAGGTGAAAGCACAGTAGGTTCTTGATCAAGCTTAAGCATTAAATTTTGTTTGAAGTTAGCACTAAACGAAGGCGTATCACGCATGGTGTCGCCAATTAAATGATACTGGCTCCACGTTTCTGCTGCTTGTCTGTTAGATTGCACTGAAGTAATCAGATGCGACGCATCTTCAAGTGCAACTTCACCATCAAGCAAAGCGGATATTTGTTCATTCATTATTAGCTCCTAAATCTAATAGCATATTTTCTTTTAAATTCTACTGCTGATTAAACACTAAAATACAGGTTACCAACGCTTATTTTCAGGGGTATCCAACAATGGCCTCAATTTCAAGGCAATTGTTTCGCGTGCTCTAAAAATACGTGATCTCACTGTCCCAATTGGGCAAGTCATAATTGTTGCAATTTCTTCATAGCTCAAGCCTTCGATTTCACGCAAGGTAATCGCCGTACGCAACTCCTCTGGCAGGCTAGCAACGGTATCATTCACAGTTTGCGCAATTTGCTTGGTCATCAAGCTAGATTCGGGCGTTTCCATGGTGCGTAACTCATTACCATCTTCAAAGTTTTCCGCATCTTCAATTTCAATATCAGTACTGACTGTCGGTCTGCGACCCATTGAAACCAGATAATTTTTTGCAGTGTTGATACCAATACGATACAACCAAGTGTAAAAAGCACTATCGCCGCGAAAGTTTGGCAAGGCACGGTAAGCTTTAATGAAGGATTCTTGCACTACATCTTCAATCTCAGCTTGATCACGAATCATACGGGATAACAAACGTCCTAATTTACGCTGATACTTGTCCACCAGCATACCAAAAGCACGCTTGTCGCCTTTTTGCGCGCGCAGCACAAGTTCATGATCAATCTCGCGATTACCAGATGCTGGAGTGACTGCCACTTCGGTTAAATCCCCTGTAGCCTTGCTATTATTGTATGTATTTTCACTAATGTTCTTCCCACCAGTAGAAGTATAACCTTGCACTGCGGGTTGCACTAAACTTAATTCAGCCAAATTAAATTGTACTTGGCTTAACTGCGGTATTACTAGTAATTTACTGGTATGCATCATCATGTTTTCCCCTGACTAACATTACAAATTATAATTTCACTCATTCATACTTTTGCGTGTTTCGCATTTATTACGTTGTTTCTATTGCACTTTGTAATGACAGCGATACACTCCTATAAGTTCATCGCAACAAATGCCTTTTAAACACTTAATCATTAAAGAAAACCCGCATAACCATGCAGCAATTTGATGTCCTAATTATCGGCAGCGGCCTAGCAGGCTTGTCGTTAGCACTGCGCACTGCAACGCATAAAAAAGTCTGCCTAGTTAGCAAACGCACGATCAATGATACGGCCAGCGACTGGGCGCAAGGCGGAATTGCTGCGGTTTTAAATGTGAACGACAGCATTGAAAATCATATTCAAGATACATTAATCGCTGGCGCTGGCTTGTGTGATGAAGCCGTGACTAAACTAGTCGCCGAGCAAGGCAAACAAAGTGTGGAATGGCTAATTGAGCAAGGCGTAGGTTTCACACGTGAGCAAGATAACAGCGGCTATCATTTAACGCGTGAAGGTGGCCACAGCCAGCGTCGCATCATTCACGCCGCTGATGCCACTGGGCATGCTGTACAAATGACACTCTCTGAAAAAGTAAAGCAGCACCTTAATATCACGGTACTAGAAAACCACATTGCAGTTGATTTAATCACCACGCGCAAAGTCACACAGACCAAAGTTAAAGCAAGTGATGACAATGCTTGCCTAGGCGCTTACGTGCTAGACAACGACACAGGAAAAGTTATCACCATTGCTGCACAAAACACTATTTTAGCCACCGGTGGCGCGGGAAAAGTCTATCTTTACACGACTAACCCAGATGTCAGTACTGGCGATGGCATTGCAATGGCTTGGCGCGCGGGCTGCCGTGTAGCGAATATGGAATTTATACAATTCCACCCGACTTGCTTGTTTCATCCACATGCTAAATCATTTTTAATTAGCGAAGCGGTACGCGGTGAAGGCGGATTACTCAAACTGCCAGATGGCACTAGATTCATGCCCGAACATGACGCCCGTGAAGAACTGGCCCCGCGCGATGTAGTAGCACGTGCCATCGACTATGAAATGAAGAAACGCGGTCTTGATTGCGTTTATTTAGACATTTCAGACAAACCGTTAACGTTTATTCAAGAGCATTTCCCCAATATCTACAGGCGCTGTTTAGAGCTAGGTATCGACATCAGTAAAACGCCGATTCCAGTAGTCCCTGCCGCACATTACACATGCGGCGGCGTGATGGTCGACGCCAAGGGCTTGACCGATATTAAAAACTTATATGCCATTGGCGAAACAGCTTGTACTGGCTTGCATGGTGCAAATCGCCTAGCCAGCAACTCATTACTTGAATGCCTGGTATTCGGACAAGCTGCGGCGGAAGATATATTAAGTCAACCGATTAAAGCCATGCCTGCATTGCCGTATTGGGATGAAAGCCGCGTCACAGACGCGGATGAAGAAGTGCTGATTACCCATACTTGGGATGAGCTACGCCGCTTTATGTGGAACTACGTGGGCATTGTACGTACAGATAAACGTTTAAGCCGCGCGCTACATCGCATCCACATGCTCCGCGATGAAGTGCATGAGTTTTATAGCAACTTTAAAATCAGTAATGACTTAATCGAGCTGCGTAACTTGCTGCAAGTTGCCGAGTTGATTGTTGAGAGCGCTATTTCACGCAAAGAAAGTCGCGGTTTGCATTACAGTAAAGATCACCCAAATTCTGAGCTAGAGCCCATTCCCACAGTGCTGGAACCTTCTAATTACTACAGCTTACTAGACCGCGAACATGGTAGCGCCCATCATTGATGGCTTTTACTCGGTTTATTTTCTTATGTTTTTATATATTAATTGCCACGCCAAGCAATGCAGCAGAATCCTATTCAGTTACTTATGTATACGATGGCGACACCGTCAAACTACGCAATATCAATGGTGAATTCAAATTAAGACTCACGGACATAGATGCCCCTGAACGCAATCAATCGTATGGCAAAAAATCAGGTCGAGCATTAACTAAGCTATGTAAAGGTAATCACATTGCCGTAACCGCCCAGATTTTTGGTACTGATAAATACAATCGCTACTTAGGAAAATTACAATGCAACAATATTGATGCAAGCTTGTATCTGGCGGAACACGGCTTAGCTTGGCACAATCAAAAATACTCAAACGACGTAGTAATTTTCAATGCTGCATCGCAAGCACGCCAACAAAGACTTGGGCTTTGGAGAAGTAGGAACCCAATGCCACCTTGGGTTTGGCGGAAAAAATATCCACATTAGTTACTTAACGGCACTAATCCAATTAAAAAAATACAAAACTAGCTTTAATCTTAATCTGCCGTATAATCCCGTGTACTAAATATCAAGTCCCTGCGCCAACCAATCAGCGTAGCGGTCTCTACCCTAATCTTCTTGATTTTCAAATCTCTCATGAATGATTATTACACTTGCCTGCCTCGATTGGTGTTGCTTCATAAGTAATTGGTCGGCTTAAACTTAGCTGGAGCTTTACATTGACAATTGAAATAACAACACCTATTAACTTTAACGAGTTAGGATTATCCGAACCCATTCTGCGCGCCATTGGCGACGCAGGCTACACAACACCAACCCCTATTCAAGCCAAGGCGATTCCGCAAGTATTAAGCGGCGGCGATTTATTGGCTGGCGCACAAACAGGTACTGGCAAAACAGCTGGTTTTACCTTACCAATCCTGCATTTATTAAGCCAAAAACCATTGGCAGAAGTAGCCAAAGGTCGTCCGCGCTGCCTAATGCTCACACCAACGCGCGAACT
>JBDSHU010000223.1:0-2935 GCA_039918335.1 Methylotenera sp.
ATAGGTGCTAATGAAAATAAGGTATAAAACGCCAGCGAAGCGCCTTTGCTTGCACCTCGATGATCAATCCATGCAATAAAAGAATTGAATAAAACTTTAGCTATTGTTTTGAAATAGCCCAGCTTACTTTTTAAGGATAATGCGGTCACATTTAAATTACCTTAATGACGGTTGAGTAACGTAACAATTAAAAGGTTTTTAGACTTAATAACTCGCGTCTAAATTAAATCATCCAATAATATTTAAGCCTGAAAACCGGATTTTTTCATAATTTTACGAATCTCATTCGCACGAAATAATGGCATTGCCACAATCATCAATACACCACCCTCTTGAATACGTTTTTTGTATTTTGCAAGGTCGGTATTGAAAATATTAACGCCCAACAGCGCAGCGCCAATCGCTACAGAAATAGCCCCAAAAGCGATGGTGACCCCTAAAATCACATACCAAGGTGAATTGGTAAACCAAAGTGGCGAATAGGTTAACCATTTAGGCATAGCCAATACATATAAGCCGCCTATCAATCCTAAACCAGCACCTATTAATAACCCTCTTTCACCTTCATGAATGATGTTAGTTTTTTCAATGGCAGTTGCATGTTGCAAGTCGCCTAAATCAGTGTCAGGTTTAGCCAAAAAATGAATATTCTTATCTTCAATACGGGCAAGGAGCATTTCATCGCCCGCCATATCTGCAGCTTTAACGTCTGGCAGCATAAACTCCAGTTTTATTTTCACGGTGTTTTATCCTTTTATGATAGTGGAATCACTAATCACGCCTGATAGCAGGCTAAAAATATTAGCTTCTAAAGTTAACCGCGTAAGCAAACCAGGCCATTACAAACTAGGCCATTATTAATAGATGTTATGATTTGATGTTTTCCATTAACGATGCTAAATCATCTGCATGCTCTTCTTCCATAGCTAAAATTTCTTTCAGCATGCGTTGGGTAGTAGGATCAGCATCTCCCAGATACACAATCATTTCACGATAACTTTCAACCGCGATTCTTTCAGCAATTAAATCTTCCTTAATCATGGCCAGTAGCGTATCTCCTGCCACATATTCTGCATGGCTACGCTCGGTCAAACCATCTGGGGAAAAGTCAGGCTCACCACCCAATTCGGTAATACGCTTAGCCAAGCGATCCGCATGCGCCATTTCTTCATTCGCATGTTCAAGAAATTCAGCTTTTACGGGCTCAGAATGGATACCTTTTGCCATAAAATAATGTCGCTTGTAACGCAAGACACATACTAATTCGGTAGCAAGCGCCTCATTCAACAACTTAATCACCACTTCGCGATCAGCCGCATAACCTGTGGTAACCGCGCCCTCTTCAATATGTTGGCGTGCCCGTGCACGCAAGGTTGGTATATCGCTCAATATCGGCAAGGTATTACTTAAACTGCCTGAAACATTTTGGTCTGAATATTGTTGCATTGTTATCTCCTTAATCTATTGATTGCATCGTCATTCATCTCCTCATGGACTCTCGAAAGACGTAACTGTTTATTACTTTCAAAGTCTTCAGAATGACGAGGTCTTCTAGTAGTTTTGTATATAAAAATTACTATGCCTGCTAACAACAGAATATGAATACCGCTCCCTAATTGATGATTAGTCGTTATTCCAACTAACCACATCACTATTAAAACAAATGCTGTCACATTTAGCATGAAAAAAACTCCTTTGCACTATCGAATTTAATTAAGTTTAAAGATAATAAACACGCAAATTTTTATACGTTTGCGTGCTTTAAATTTTGAAATTAATAAGTTCGCTATATGCTAGCTGTTACTGACCAAAGCTTACTTTTGCATTGCTCATACACTGACTTTTTGCATTGCCGGCCAATGCGTCGCATCTCTCCTTCGCTACAGCATAGTCGGCTTGAAGCTTTTCCTTGGTTGCATCTTTATGCGCCTCTGTCGCTTTGTCCGTTGCCTTAACATTTGCATCTACCGCTTTTTCGTTAGCCACGGCATTCACTTTTGAAGTGCTCATCTGCGCTTTAGCATCAGCCATTGCATGCACTTTTGCAGCTTTAGCCTCTTTCTCACAGACATCTTCATCATTACCAGCTTTAGCATCACATTTTTCCATTGCTACTGAGTAATCAGCATCGGCTTTGGCAACATGCAAGTTGTAACGCGATTTCACAGTATTTGTGTAATGGTGTTCAAGCTCTGCTTGAGCAACATTTTTTTTACCTTTTTCTTCTGCATAGCAAATATCCTCAGCATTGCCTGCCAGTGATTCGCAACGTACCTTGGCATATTTATATTCAGAATTAATTTTGGTTTCTTGCAATTTATACTGATCTTTTGTCATCGTTTCGGCCGTCGCGTTCATACTAAAAGCCAGACCTAAAGCTAATGCAAGTGCGCTCACGTTTAAATTTTTCATTGTTTTTCCTTTTGTTTTGATACGAATTAATGTGCTTGAAGTTTATGATTTATTAAAATATAAGTCTGTTTGCTATCGCACATAACCTCAGTTTTTGAATGTTAATTGCCTGTATGAAAGGTCTAGTTGAGTAGACAAATTTGAGAGGAATTATTTGAGAGGTATTAAATGTAAGCAAGATTATTATTGAATATTTTCAAAGCAATGCGGTGATGCTTGAAGGGACCAACCAATGGCAGCTAGCTCAACCTGGAATCAGTTAGTTGGCCTCAGCGTTACTAACGCAACGCTTATCTGCAACTTCTGACGATGAACTACATTTAATATTGACCACGCTATACGCAGATCTAATATTTTGTTCAGGCAATTTATGTTCATCGTCAGTCTTACTTTTTGCCATTACGCTAAAGCACAGCAATATCCAAATGATGACTGCGACGAAGCTAATGTCAAAATTTCTCATCACCTTGATGATTCAAATGTCTGGTTTTCATATTCTCTTTGGTGATTTCTTCATCAGTTT
>JBDSHU010000224.1:0-2984 GCA_039918335.1 Methylotenera sp.
ATTCCAAGAGTGGTGCGAAAAATGATGTGGGCGCTATTATCCATCACAAAGCCGATACCGTGTAATACATCGATGCCACAAACGCTACCGCATAAAGATAAATTGCCAGGAAATCTTCCGGGGGTACTGGTGGCCGACTTCTAAGGAATGTCCTACTGAAAACAGGCTTTATCAAAGTCTCATGTATTGAATAAAGGTCAAGTTCCACCAATGTCAGCTTTTTGCCGGTTAAGTACTTAAGAAAAAGATTGAGTGTCTGCTGTGGGCCGGAATTGGTCGCTGGCATGTGAAAAATCTAATCTTTTAAAACTAATCTAGACTCTGATGAGATCCTACAATTCCAGTAGAGTTAACCAATTAACTTAATCTTCTGGATTATTAAAGTGATTATTAATCCAAATAAACGATGGAACCAAAATAGCAAAAAGTAGAATTAACAATAGAACTAACGCTAATGCCTTATTCACTTTTAATCCTTTCTGTAAATTTTCAATTTATTTTAACTTCTAATTTTTTTTAAATCTTGTGTCCATTCTCTCACTAAATTTAAGTTTATGCAGGTATCACATTGGTTCGATCTAAAGTCCGATTCAGCACTACAAGGTTTGTTGACTGTTTATAACAACGAAGCGAGAGTATATGTAGTGACCACAGATACGCCTGAAGAATTTAATTATATTCATGACAGATGGCCTAGAGTGATTCAACAATCAAAATTCTTAGAAAGTGTTAGTCATGATTGATATGGGAAAATTCAAGCAAATGCTGCTACTATCCGATCAACTTATCAATATCGCAAGTAAAGAGGATTTAGCTGAGTGTGCAAGATTGCTAGCAATTAATATCGCACATTACGAATCATTACATGGTGTCTTGCCTTTAGATCAAACCTTAGAAATGGCTTATGCAGAAGAACCAAATCAAGCCCAAATAGATTTAATGAGTAGAGGAATGGAAACCATGGTGGGCGTTCTAGGTGGTATTGTGCAAGGCTTTGATGAAGAGCCGATTCATTAAAAACTTCTTAATATTTACAATAACTATAACAATGAAAACAAACAAAAGCGCATTAAATCTATTTCTAATTTGTTCACTAAACCTAGTTTCAACAATTGCCTTCGCCGATGTTACCGGTAGGGTTGTAGGTGTAACAGATGGCGACACTATTACTTTATTAGATAATTACAACACTCAATACAAAGTACGCTTAGCTGGAATTGATGCCCCAGAAAAGAAACAACCATTCGGTCAAAGATCCAAGCAATCACTTTCTGACTGTGCTTACGATAAGTCTGCAACAATTGTAGGACACAAACTGGATCGCTACGGTAGGCTAGTGGGTAAAGTCATGGTCAATAACGTGGATTGTAATCTGCGTCAAATCAATCAGGGTTTAGCCTGGCAGTACAAAAAATATATAAAAGAACAGGTTTTTGAGGATCGATTAATTTACATGCATGCTGAAGATGATGCTCGTAATGGTAAGGTTGGATTATGGGCTGAGCCAACCCCGATAGCACCGTGGGAATGGCGTAGGAAATAACCCATTTAAGTTGGGCTCTGCTAATCTTATTTATTTATAACATTTCAACCAACTTTAGGTTGATTCTATTTTCCGAAAGTAATTTCTAAGCCTACATTAGCGAGTCCTAAAATATTCCCACTAACTTCCCCGCTAATTTTCCACTCCTTTGGTGTCATTAAGTTTGAGATGATCTGCCAAATTTTTGACAGCAATTGCTTCAAAAATGGTAATAAATTTAGATTTGCATTTTTTAATGCAGCTTGTATGGCTCTAAATTTAAATGCTGGGACTTCAACACTAATGTATGCGGAAATATCTTTTTGAATCCTCTCGAGTATGTTATTAATTGATTCAACTTGAACATACAACTCGTTCATGAGATTTATAAGTAAAAATGATTTACTTGCTTTCCAGTCTGTTAATTCTGAAGCATTTATGTCCGAAGGCGCTTTAGTAAAATTATTAATTTCATTTAATCTAGCCTTTAGTCTATGAATTAGAATAACTGTTCTATCCCTGCATTGACTTAATGTGATATTCCCTGACGTAGCTGAATCCTCATTATTTTCACTCTGCTCAATTGTTACTTCACTCAGATTAGATATATGCTCTAACAGTCTATTCAAATCATCTGTTGCAGATTCACAATCAATTTTTAACTCAGATAAATTTGTCATCATCACTCCAATGTCATTTATAAATGTCTGATATATATCTTAATTAATATCACTTATGGTTGCAAACTTTCCTAGAAAAAGTAGTATGTACTTCTAATAATTCTGTAAAAATTAATTCATTTAAAGATTAATAGAATTCTTAACTTTGCACATGGTTGCCGGATTTGACGTTTTAAAGAAACTTCGATAAAGGGGCTGTAAAATGAAGATTGCACTATTAACAGTAATCAAAATCTTTAGCATACTCATGCTAAATATCCCGACGGCAAATGCGTATACACTGGAATGGCAAATAGGAAATCGTTTTCGCGCTTTTGATTATTTGGCTAACGGCAATACAGCTAAATCAACAAAGCTATTTGAAATATATGCTCCAGCGTATGCTGACAACAAAGAAGCGTCTCACACTACAATTTCTGAATGGGTGCAAAGTAGAACTCTTAGCCACAACACTGACTCCCAAATGTCACCTTATACATCTGAAAACAGAGGGCCTTGGAATGAAGGCAAGGCCTCTTACGATCCTCAATTTGTTAAACTTCCATCATCTATATATTTAAAAATTAAATTAATTGCTCAAAACAATGAGTCGTTACCTATTGGCAAATGCTATGCATACTTCAATGAAAACATTGTTGGAAGTGGTCCATGCACAGAAGAAATGGCTATCGAAGACTTTCCCTCAACTGGTGGTGAGCTAAGTTTCAAATCTGATGATAAAAATATGTTAGATAAAATATTAATTAGACCGCGACTTAAAATTATTTTGCGTCTCGGTGACT
>JBDSHU010000225.1:0-7618 GCA_039918335.1 Methylotenera sp.
AAATGGTCATGCCAGGCGATAACGTATCGATCACGGTAGCGCTAATCGCGCCAATCGCGATGGAAGACGGTCTACGCTTTGCGATCCGTGAAGGTGGTCGTACGGTTGGTGCTGGTGTCGTGGCTAAAATCATCGAGTAAGGTGATTTTAGTTAAAAGGCACATTGAATAGTAAAAAGTAATTTAATCAAACGGCAGGGTGAACTCTGCCGTTTCGCTCTTTGAAAAGTAGTAAATTTGAAAGGCAGTAAAAAATGTCAACACAAAAAATTCGCATCCGTCTTAAAGCTTTTGATTATCGTTTGATTGATCAATCAGCTCAGGAAATCGTAGAAACTGCCAAACGTACTGGCGCTGTGGTAAAAGGTCCAGTGCCATTACCTACACGTATTGAACGTTTTGATATTTTGCGTTCACCGCACGTTAACAAAACATCACGTGATCAATTCGAGATTCGTACACACCAACGTTTGATGGACATTGTTGATCCAACGGACAAAACTGTAGACGCCCTGATGAAGTTAGATTTACCAGCAGGCGTAGATGTAGAAATTAAGCTTTAAGATGTATATTGCAACTTGTGTTTGGAATGTGAAATACAAGTTGTAAAGAAAATCAGAGTTCGGTATAATCCGCGCTCTTCTACAGAAGTCGGTCAATTGTAATCGGCTTTTTAACTAAATAATAAGGATACGATCATGAGCTTAGGGCTTATTGGTCGCAAAGTGGGTATGACCCGCGTGTTTACTGATGATGGCGCAAGCATCCCAGTAACCGTGTTGGAAGTTGTACCTAACCGCGTGACACAGATCAAGACTATCGCAAGCGACGGCTATACAGGCCTTCAAGTTGCTTACGGTGCACGTCGTGCTAGCCGCATCAACAAGGCGCTGACTGGGCATTATGCCAAGACAGGCTCTGCTGCAGGCGCTGGTATACATGAATTCCCAGTAACCAATGAAGTGTTAGCTAACTACACTGCTGGTGCAAATATCACGGTTGATATTTTCCAGGTAGGTCAAATGGTTGACGTGACTGGTACTTCTCTAGGTAAAGGCTTTGCTGGTGCGATTAAGCGCCATCACTTTAAGTCTAACCGCGCATCTCACGGTAACTCAAAATCACATAACGTACCTGGTTCTATCGGTATGGCGCAAGATCCTGGTCGAGTATTCCCAGGTAAACGCATGCCTGGTCACTTAGGGGCTGTTAAAGTCACTACGCAAAACCTGGAAGTCGTTCGTGTTGATATTGAGCGTAACCTTTTATTGATTAAAGGTGCAATCCCTGGTTCTAAAGGCGGCGACGTTGTTGTGCGTCCAGCTATTAAAGCCAAGCTTCAGAAGGGGATGAAATAATGGAACTCAAATTACAAGACAAAAACGGTAAAGCGGTTAAAAAAGGCGTGACTGTTTCTGATGAAACATTTGGTCGCGAGTTTAACGAAGCTTTAGTGCATCAAGTGGTTGTAGCGTACATGGCAAATGCCCGTACCGCGACTCGTGCACAAAAAGGCCGTGATACTGTAGCGCATACTACACATAAGCCATACGCTCAAAAAGGTACTGGTAACGCACGTGCAGGCATGAGCTCAAGCCCAATCTGGCGTGGAGGTGGTCGTGCATTCCCTAATTCACCTAATGAAAATTTCAGCCACAAAGTAAACCGTAAAGCGTACCGTGCTGGTATACAAACGATTTTATCTGAGTTGGTGCGTCAAGAGCGTTTGAATGTGGTTGAAGAGTTTGTTGTCGCTACACCAAAAACTAAAGCCTTGGCTGAAAAAATCAAAGGTATGGGTTATGAAGGCGCTGTATTAGTGCTGACCGATAGCTTTGATGAAAACTTATATTTATCTTCACGTAACCTGATTAACGTCATGGTGGTTGAAGCGCAATATGCTGACCCGGTCAGCTTGGTGCGTTTCCCAAATGTAGTGGCTACTGCTGCTGCAGTGAAAAAACTTGAGGAGATGCTAGCATGATGACCGCTAATACTAAAACTCAAGATCGTTTATTGCAGGTAATTTTAGCGCCACAAATTACTGAAAAAGCAACTTACATTGCTGATAAACATCAGCAAATTGCATTCATTGTACGTACTGATGCGACTAAACCAGAAATCAAAGCTGCAGTTGAGCTTGTTTTCAAAGTTGAAGTTGATAAAGTTGCTACGATTAATGTAGGTGGAAAAACAAAACGCGCTGGCAAAAGTATGGGCAAGCGTAAAGACTGGAAAAAAGCTTATGTAAGCTTGAAGCCAGGCCAAGAAATTAACTTCGCAGCAGCCGAATAAGGAGAGATGAGATGGCACTAGTTAAAGTCAAACCAACTTCCCCCGGTCGCCGTGGTGTGGTTAAAGTTGTTACCCCGGATTTATATAAAGGTAAACCACACGCGCCGCTGTTGGAAAGTCAAAGCAGACATGCTGGCCGTAATAATAACGGTCATATTACAACCCGTCACCAAGGTGGTGGTCATAAGCAGCATTATCGTTTAATCGACTTCCGTCGCAATAAAGATGGCATTCCAGCGAAAGTGGAGCATATTGAATATGATCCAAACCGTACAGCACACATTGCATTGCTTTGTTATGCTGATGGTGAGCGCCGTTACATTATTGCGCCACGTGGTATTGCCGCAGGTGCACAATTAATCAGTGGTTCAGATGCGCCTATCAAAGTAGGTAATGCGATGCCGCTACGTAATATCCCGGTAGGTAGCACAATTCATTGTATCGAATTGCAGCCTGGTAAAGGTGCGCAAATTGCGCGCTCAGCTGGTACTTCTGTTCAGTTATTAGCTCGCGAAGGTAGTTATGCGCAATTACGTTTACGTTCAGGCGAAGTTCGCCGCGTACATGTAGATTGCAAAGCAACTTTAGGTGAAGTGGGTAACGAAGAGCATTCACTACGTTCAATCGGTAAAGCTGGTGCGATGCGCTGGCGTGGTGTTCGCCCAACCGTTCGCGGTGTGGTGATGAACCCGGTTGATCACCCGCACGGTGGTGGTGAAGGTAAAACAGCTGCTGGTATGAATCCAGTCAGCCCATGGGGTGTTAAAACTAAGGGTTATCGTACGCGTAGTAGTAAACGTACCGATAACATGCGTATTAGTCGTCGTCCGAGAGGCGTAAGGTAATCATGGCACGTTCACTTAAAAAAGGTCCATTTATTGATGGTCATTTGGCGAAGAAAGTAGAAGCTGCAGCCGCAACTCGCGACCGCAAACCAATTAAGACTTGGTCACGCCGTTCTACAATTTTCCCAGATTTTATTGGTCTTACTATTGCAATTCATAATGGTAAGCAACACATTCCAGTGTTGATTTCTGAAAACATGGTAGGTCACAAGCTTGGTGAGTTTGCGTTAACGCGTACGTTCAAAGGGCATGCAGCCGACAAGAAAGCTAAGAAATAGGAGCTGATGATGCAAGTATCTGCAATATTAAAAGGTGTTCATCTCTCTCCGCAAAAAGCTAGATTGGTGGCAGACCTTGTTCGTGGCAAGAAAGTGGATCACGCACTTAACATCTTGAATTTCACACCTAAAAAAGGTGCTGAGATTATTAAGAAAGTTGTTGAGTCTGCAATCGCTAATGCTGAACATAACAATGGGGCTGATATTGACGAATTGAAAGTAACTTCAATTTACGTTGATAAAGGCATTGTGCTTAAACGTATTCGTCCTCGTGCAAAAGGCCGCGCGGGTAAGATTACTAAACCAACCTGTCACATTCATGTGACTGTCGGTAACTAAAGGATAATCATGGGTCAGAAAATTCATCCAATTGGTTTCCGTCTGAGTGTCCAAAAAAATTGGTCCTCACGTTGGTATGCCAATAGCAAGAACTTCCCTGCGATGTTGCAAGGCGACATTAAAGTGCGTGAATTCTTGAATAAAAAATTAGCCAGTGCTGCGGTTAGCCGTATCTTGATCGAGCGTCCTGCAAAGAACGCAAAAATCACGATTTACAGTGCGCGTCCTGGTGTGGTCATCGGTAAAAAAGGTGAAGACATTGAGTCTTTACGCGCTACTTTACAAGGTTTGATGGGCGTACCAGTTCATTTAAACATTGAAGAAGTGCGTAAGCCTGAAATTGATGCCACATTGATTGCACAATCAATCGCTCAACAACTTGAAAAACGTGTGATGTTCCGTCGTGCCATGAAACGTGCTATGCAAAATGCAATGCGTTTAGGTGCTCAAGGTATCAAAATCATGAGTTCAGGTCGTTTGAATGGTATCGAAATCGCGCGTACTGAATGGTACCGTGAAGGCCGAGTGCCATTACATACATTACGTGCCGACATTGATTACGGTGTTGCCGAAGCTTCAACAACTTACGGTATTATCGGTATCAAAGTTTGGGTGTTCAAAGGTGAAATTTTTGCTGGCAACGTACAAGCGCCAATCGGTGCTACTACAACACCAGTTGCTGAGCCAGAGAGAAAAGTAAGAAAGCCGAGGGCTAAAGATGCTACAACCGTCTAGACAAAAATATCGTAAGATGCAAAAGGGCCGTAACAAAGGCATTGCAACTACGGGTAATAAAGTAAGTTTTGGTGATTTTGGCTTAAAAGCAGTGGGTCGTGGCCGTTTAACGGCACGTCAAATTGAAGCTGCGCGCCGTGTTATGACTCGTCACATTAAACGTGGTGGTCGTGTATGGATTCGTATTTTCCCAGATCAACCAATTTCTAAAAAACCTGCTGAAGTACGTATGGGTAACGGTAAAGG
The DNA here is from genome assembly GCA_039918335.1 of Methylotenera sp. GTDB lineage: Bacteria > Pseudomonadota > Gammaproteobacteria > Burkholderiales > Methylophilaceae > Methylotenera. The sequence goes on from JBDSHU010000225.1 coordinate 4,738, forward strand.
TAGTACAGAGTACTACGTAGCTCAAATCCAGCCAGGTAAAATGTTATACGAGATGGACGGAGTGAGCGAAGAGCTTGCACGTGAAGCGTTCCGTTTGGCGGCTGCTAAGTTGCCAATTGAAACGACATTCATGACTCGCCAAATCGGTAGTTAAGGAAAGGTACGCTAATATGAAAGCAACCGATTTAAGAGCAAAAAGCGTTGAAGAGCTAAATGCAGAATTGATTGAATTGCGCCGTGCGCAATTTTCACTTCGCATGCAAGTGGCTACTCAACAATTATCTAAAGTAGATCAGCTGGGTAAAGTACGCAAAGATGTAGCGCGTGTGAAGCTTGTATTGGCTGAGAAAGCGAAACAGGCATAACTATGACTGATAAAAAACAAGTGACTGAAACGACAAAAGTAGTACGTAGCCTTACAGGCCGCGTAACAAGCGACAAAATGGACAAAACAGTTACGGTGTTGGTTGAGCGTAAAGTGAAGCATCCATTGATTGGTAAAGTGGTTCGCCAATCTAAGAAGTTTCATGCACATGATGAAACTAATAGCTGCAAAGAGGGTGATCTAGTGACTATCGTTGAAAGTCGCCCACTTTCTAAAACTAAATCTTGGGTTGTGAAAACAGCTTAAGTTAGTTGAATTAAGTAGTGAAGTTTACGCAATTATTAGCAATAGTAATTGCGTAAATAGTATTAGCAATATACAATGTTGGACTTTTAGGCGAGCGGCTAAATTTTTAAAGATTTAGCCTTAGGCTCTCGCCCCAATACTGACCGGGTCTATCGGCCGTGTTAGCTGTAAGTTTTTTAATTTATTAAAAGGCTGGCAGTTAAAAATGGCTGGTGTTGGTTTAACGGATTAAGTTGGAGATTATTCTCATGATTCAAATGCAATCTCGGCTAGAAGTTGCCGACAACACTGGTGCGCGCTCTGTGCAATGCATCAAGGTTTTAGGTGGCTCTAAGCGTCGTTACGCTGGAATTGGCGATATCATTAAAGTGAGCATCAAAGATGCTGCACCTCGTGGTCGCGTTAAAAAAGGCGAAGTTTACAGCGCAGTAGTTGTGCGTACTGCTAAGGGTGTCCGTCGTCCGGATGGTTCTTTGGTTAAGTTCGATAGCAATGCTGCAGTCCTGTTAAATAATAAGCTAGAACCGATTGGTACCCGTATTTTCGGCCCAGTAACTCGTGAATTACGTACTGAAAAATTCATGAAAATCGTTTCATTAGCGCCAGAAGTGCTGTAGGAGCTCACATGAACAAAATTCGCAAGGGTGATCAAGTCATCCTAAATACCGGTAAAGACAAAGGTAAGCAAGGTGCAGTTATCAGCATTCTTGATTCTGGCCATGTTGTTGTAGGGGGTCTTAACTTAGTTAAGAAACATGCAAAACCAAATCCAATGAAAGGTATCGCTGGCGGCATTATTGCAAAAGAAATGCCACTCGATATTTCAAACGTTGCTTTATTTAACAGTGCGACCCAAAAAGGTGATCGCGTAGGCTTCAAAACATTAGATGATGGTCGCAAAATTCGCGTATTCAAATCTAATGGCGAAGCAGTGGACGCATAGGAAACATTATGGCGCGCTTAAAACAATTTTATAAAGACTCAGTGGTCAAAGCGATGACTGAGCAATTTGGTTACACTTCAGTCATGCAAGTGCCACGCATTGACAAAATCACCTTGAATATGGGTGTGGGCGAAGCGGTTGCAGATAAAAAAGTAATGGAACATGCTGTTGGTGATATGGAAAAAATTGCTGGTCAAAAAGCAATCGTAACCAAGGCTAAAAAATCAGTTGCGGCATTTAAAATCCGTGATGATTATCCTGTTGGTTGTAAGGTAACTTTACGTCGTGAGCGTATGTATGAGTTCTTAGACCGTTTAGTTACTGTCGCAATTCCACGTATTCGTGACTTCCGCGGCATTTCTGCAAAATCATTTGATGGTCGTGGTAACTACAACATGGGTGTTAAAGAGCAGATCATTTTCCCTGAAATTGAATATGACAAAATTGATGTGATTCGTGGTATGAACATCACGATTACGACTACTGCTAAAACAGATGCTGAAGCAAAAGCTTTGCTTGCATTGTTCAGTTTTCCTTTCAGAGGATAAGACATGGCTAAAACCTGTATGACAGAACGCGAAGTTAAACGTCGCGCAACAGTAAGTAAATTCGCTGTAAAACGTGCCGCATTAGAAGCGGCAATGAATGACGCTACCGCTACACCTGAAAGCCGTAATGAAGCGCGCATGAAATTTCAAGCGCTTCCACGTAATTCTAGCCCAGTGCGTCTTCGTAACCGTTGTGCATTGACTGGTCGCCCACGTGGTGTGTTTAGTAAATTCGGTATTGGGCGTAGTAAATTACGCGATTTAATGATGAGTGGCCAAGTGCCAGGCGTCACTAAAGCCAGCTGGTAATAGGAGGAATAGCTATGAGTATGAGTGATCCGATTGCCGACATGTTGACGCGTATTCGTAATGCGCAAATGGTTAACAAAGCGGTTGTGACTATGCCTTCTTCTAATGTTAAGTCTGCTATTGCTAGCGTGCTTAAAGATGAAGGTTATGTTGAAGATTTTGCAGTGCAGACAGAAGGTAGCAAAGCTACTTTAACAATCAGTTTGAAATATTATGCTGGCCGCCCTGTTATTGAGCGTATACAGCGTATAAGTAAACCTGGTTTGCGCGTGTATAAAGGGAGTCAAGAGATTCCTAAAGTAATGAATGGCCTTGGTGTGACAATTATGTCTACATCTAAGGGTGTAATGACAGATCGTAAAGCCCAAGCTGCCGGTATCGGTGGTGAAGTGCTCTGCGTAGTGGCTTAAGGAGAAGCAAATGTCACGTGTTGCTAAAAATCCAGTCGCT
>JBDSHU010000226.1:0-3481 GCA_039918335.1 Methylotenera sp.
AAGAGGTTTTTATACTTCTTTTCAGATAGAAAGTGTGTGGCTCCTGTCTTTTTTTCAACCTTAATTATTTCATGTACCACTACAGATTTAATATCCATTTCTGCTCCTTCATTTAAGTTTGTTTAAATAACGGTTACATCACCGCTCATCAACTTTGGGAGCAAGTTGTCGCGGAGTTTTTCTAGGGTTTGGATTTGTTTTTGATTACCTTCAATTTTGCTATAAATAGTAGTTAATTTTTTTCTGCTATTTTAATAGTTTCTTTTGGAGGCAATTTAAAAAGTATTTGCTTTAACCCGCTTATTGTTAGTGCAGCTTGTGTGCTACCTATGGTTATGCTATCCAACTGCTCTTTGCCAATATTCGATTTTAACCAGCAGTAAATTATCACCGAAGGCATACCAGTAAAATCTTTGAACCAAGTTAAATTACCATCTTTAAAATAAAACCTATCAGTTTTTTTAACCTTATAAGGTATGCCTAATGTGCCAACAGAAGTTAATAAAATGTCATTTTCTTGCGGGGCACCAAATTTGTCATTTATGTCATTAAACCTTGCTACTGTGATAAAAAGTTCACTATTTGTGCTACCTGAGTTATGTAACTCAATAATTTCTTTACTTCTGTAAAATGGTACACCTGAGGTTACATATTCAGAATAAAAAACTCTTTTGCTTGATGTAATAGTTACAAGTTTATCAAGTGGTTTTTCCTCCCAATCCTCCTGTGCTTCTTCTACAAACCACTGTCTAAACAGCGTTTCGGCCATGCGTTCTAGTGTGGTGTTTTGACGGTGGAGCAGGTCAATTTTGTCATCCAAACTGCTGAGGACTGAGGCGATGGCTTTCTGTTCTTCTAAGGGCGGCAATGATATTTCAATTGCGTTAATGACTGGCACAGTTAAGCTTGGTACTGCTGAACCTACATTTAGGTTCATATAGTCTATTTCGGTTAATTGATAAAAAAGAAACTTTGGATACGCTAAAGTTTTATCGATTTTTGACCAAAACATTGTATCTACTGTCCAAAATGGCTTTGACTCGTAGATGATGTTGTTCAAAGAGCCTTTTCTTGGGATTAGTATTGATTCATCGTCATAGAGTGCAGCATTCACAAAGCGCATAACGCCACCAGCCGTAAGCTGGTATTTTTCCTGTTGCGAGGTGTTTATGGTCTTTGCCATATTTAATCTCAACAACCTCACCTAAGTTAGTATCGCGCCACTCGCTCACAACTTCACTCTCGTATCTATTTTAGATAAATTCTCTGCAATGGCTTCATTGAATTTTTCTTCCTCAACCAACTGCGCTTCAAATTCCGCTTTTAGGGCATTAAAGCGCTCAGCAAAGTTAAAGTCATCTTCATCATCGGGCAGGCCTACATAGCGGCCTGGGGTGAGTACGTAATCGAGTTCTTTTACACGCTCTATGCTGACGGATGCGCAGAAGCCAGGGATATCTTGATAGGGATGGGGTTGAGTTTCACTCAACGCTTGATTGTTTTGGCTGGATTCCGCATCAAGTGCGGAATGACGGGGGAGGTTGCGCCAGTTGTGATAGGTGTCGGTGATTTGTTTGATGTCCTCATGACTCAGCTCTTTGGTGCGGCGATTGATGAGGTGGCCTAGGTTGCGGGCATCAATAAACAATATTTCGGTATTACGGTTTCTAAATTTTCCGTTGGTACGGTTGCGGCTCATAAACCACAAGGCTGCGGGTATTTGCGTATTGAGGAATAGTTTGGCCGGTAAGTTGACGATGCAATCTATCACATTACCTTGCTCAATGAGCGCTTTACGAATTTCGCCTTCGCCACTGGTTTTACTGGTAAGTGCGCCTTTAGCCAGCACCACGCCCGCTTGACCCTGCGGTGAAAGGTGATAAATAAAGTGTTGTAGCCATGCAAAGTTGGCATTGCCAGCGGGTGGCACACCATATTGCCAGCGACCATCGGTGCGCAGTAACTCTCCAGACCAATCGCTGACGTTAAACGGTGGGTTGGCAATAATGTAATCGGCTTTTACATCTTTATGTGTATCGTTTAGAAAGCTGCCTTCGTTGTTCCATTTTACTTGGCTAGCTTCAATACCACGAATCGCCAAGTTCATCTTGGCCAAGCGCCATGTGGTTTGGTTGCTCTCTTGCCCGTAGATAGAAATATCATTCATACGGCCTTGGTGGTCTGCCACAAACTTTTCAGATTGCACAAACATACCGCCAGAACCGCAGCAGGGGTCGAACACACGGCCTTGATAGGGCTCTAGCATTTCAACCAACAACTCAACAACAGAGCGTGGTGTATAGAACTGCCCACCTTGTTTGCCTTCAGCCAGTGCAAATTCGCCTAAAAAGTATTCAAACACATGGCCGAGCACATCTGCACTGCGGGATTTTGCATCGCCCAGCGCAATGTTGCCGACTAAATCAATGAGTTGACCAAGGCTGGTGGGGTCTAAGTTATCTCGCGCAAAAACTTTGGGTAACACCCCTTTAAGTGAAGCGTTTTCCTTTTCAATGGCATCCATGGCGGCATCCACCATTTTGCCAATTTCTGGCTGGCGTGCATTAGATTGCAGATATGACCAACGCGCATCTTGAGGCACAAAGAATACGTTTTCAGCAGCGTATTCATCTTTGTCTTCAGGGTCTGCACCAACGTAATCACCTTTGCCTTCAGATAGTTTGGCGAAGTGTTGTTCAAAGGAGTCTGAAATATATTTGAGGAAGATTAAACCTAAAACGATGTGTTTGTATTCAGCCGCATCTATGTTTTTACGGAGCTTGTCGGCGGCTTTCCAAAGCTGTTTTTCTAGGGGTTCAGATTTTGCTGATTTATTATTTTCTTGTTTTTCTTTTGCCATTACATTCTCAACAATAATTACTTTTAGTTATTTTGAGTGATTTAACTATATTCACTAAAGTGGACTTTATCAGAAAAGGCAGTTCACTGTGTGGCACAGTTTACTTTTCATTTGTTTTGCATAGTGTAGGTATGCAATTTACGGTTTACGTAAACCAGATGGTATCGACTCATACTAGAAGCAGGTCACTCACTCCAAGGTGAGTGAAGCTTTTTTCTGCCCCAGCATAAAAATAGCTGTGCCTGTTTTAACTACCGACATGTGGTTAAAATTGTCACTCGCACAGAGTGGCAACAGGCGAATGTTAGCCATTTACTTGGAAGACTGGATGGGTGGACAAAATCTATAAATCTTAGTATGAGGCTTAATTATTCATATTTTGTCAATTATTTTATGGGTATAAATTATAATTAAAATCTATAAAAGTAATAGTATAAAGGCTCATAGACGATAACTAGGTTGAGGCTCCGGGCACCAACAAAATGTGATGAATAATTTAAGATAATTTTTTATTCAAAACGCCTTCAGTTTGCTTTCTAATAATTCTTATTCTCGACGTCAATTAGTTTCGCAAGAGTTATTGCTTAATGCCATTAAAGCACGGCTTGCTGACGTTTATAT
>JBDSHU010000227.1:0-4437 GCA_039918335.1 Methylotenera sp.
CCATAAATGATCGAAACTCATGTTCAAGCCTGTCGATTCTTGCGAGAAGTGCGTCTTTCGAGTCACCATTTTGGATAGATTGCTTGGCCAATTCCGTCTCGAGGAAGGCGCGCAATTCCGTAAATCGGGAAGCTTCAGCTCGATCAGCAAGCTCTCTGTTAGCTTGTAGTTCCCGTGAATGACGGCGAGCCTCGAAAAGAACAGAACCCTGAAGGTAAACGACGAATGCAAGAAACAGAGTCGTAACGACGGCCAGAAGTCCAAGCATGATTAGGCCCAAAGGCATGCTGACTGTAGTAAAACCAAGGGATAACTCGGTGGGAGAAAGGAATACTCCCCAGTTCAACGCCGCGAAAGCAGCGACTGCGGCCAACACGAGTAGCAATAGCAGAGAGTGCAGTTTCATTGTAAGACTCCTAATTAGACGAACATTGATGGGAGCTGACGTTTGAGTTAAGGGGCGCCGTTAGGCGCCCCGCTTGAATGATGGGTTAGACAGCATAGTGCTGATAAGTGAATTCATTTTTACTTATGCTCACATAAATTGGTTTGATAATTATATTTCCCGCCACCATCCAAACAACTATCAATTTTTAGGTGTTTAGGCACTTGAAATCCAACAAATAAACCTAAGGCAATTATTAATAAACTGAGAATAATTGCCCACTTTCCAGTAATAACAAATGAAGCTGGGCGACCTTGAATACCGACGTCTACTTTTCGTCTGAACAACAAAACTAGACCCACAAATGCAAAACTGAAACCCCATATTTGAGGCCACTCAAATGACATTTTCTTTGCTTTCTAACGCCTGAATTAAGCCGAGCCGCGAAGCGGCTTCGGCTTGAATGAATTGTTAGGCCATAGTCACCAATCTGCGCGCTCTGTATTAACCAATTCCAGAGGTCATTTTGATCAGCGTGCGATCTTTCAGCACAAAGTGATGGTAAAGCGCGGCCCCGACATGCCCAAGAATCAAGACCCAATTCAACCAAAGGCCAAGAATATTCTTGTGAAGAAAGTCGATAGGTTTTTCAAATTCCTCGAATGTCAAATTTAATCCCCGCTCAATCCACTGCTTGAACATCCAGGTGTCATCAAACTTTGGGATCTCAAATAAAAAGAAGAAATCGGTGGAAAGCTTAGTGCCCAAATATCCTGTCAGCGGCGCCAGAATTATGATGGCGTAAAGCGCCGCATGTCCGGCATGGGCGGCCCAGTGCCCCAGCCTGCCGGACGGCTCCAGCGTTGGTTGCGGATTGCCCAGCCGCCATATGATCCTCAGTAAAACCAACACCCCTACGCTTACCCCAGCTGAAAGGTGCAGATGCAGGGCAACCAGATTGGCAGGCGTTTCCTTTTCGGTAAACCAGTGTCGAAAATAAACACTGCAGTAAGCCAGCAGGAACAGCAGCGCTATTGACCAATGCAGCCATTTCGCGACGCTTCCATAGTTCAACGATGTGTTTCGCAGTGTCATATTCTTCGCCTCAAAGAGAATTAATAGGCCTAACGTTTGAATTAAGGGGCTGGCTTTAGCCAGTCCCGCTTGAATGATGGGTTAGGGCTTAAACAGCAACAATTTACCTGCGACATAACCAAACCCCACCAAACAAAAAAGGTGAAACATTAAGTAACGCAACACCACATAAAAAAGCACGGCTTGCGTCGTGCCGACTAACTGCTGATTGCCAAGACAGCAAAGCCAACTTAAGGCATGACGCAAACGGACAGAACGATTATTACCTGAAACCGCCAAACTCACCAATACCTGTCAACCCAAACGCTAAAATAAACCTAAAAACGATGCCCTGCGAGGCAATACCAGAGTGCCTGACAGAGCACATGTTTTTAAGCTAGGCCTAACGTTTGAATTAAGGGGCGCGCTTTAGCGCGTCCCGCTTGAATGATGGGTTGGGCGGCAACTGCACACCGATTTGTTTTGAAACTAAATAAACCTCAACGTCACTCATGGAACACTCTTCATTAGATGCGTCACTATTAGTTATAGCCATAACAGTTTCACCAGACTTTTTAACAAATGTAACCAGATGAACTTGACGGTACAGGTCTTTCCCAATTTTCTCAGATGCTAACCGAGTGGTTTTAGTTTTTTCGAAATCCATATTTTCATTATTAATAAAGCCAGCATCTTTGAGATAACCAAAAGCCATGGAAGTTGGCCATCTTTCGGAGCCTGAACAATCGGGCGCTCCTGCCCACACTAATGAACAACTTAACATGGTTAATGTAGCAAAAAAGTTAAAGAGTAGTTTCATGCCGCCCAACGTAAAGTAGGCATCCTAATTGACGGTTTACTTTGCGTCAAATGGGATGTTGTATTGTTATTGTTGAATAAAGTATATAATAAAATCATGCAATTAACTATATTTAGTACATCCTAAATTTAAAATATGAATCCATCAAATATTGAACCACCAAAGCTGTTAGATCAAGTGCGTGGGAAAATTCGTTTAAAGCACTATAGCATCCGCACTGAACAAGCATATGTAGATTGGATTAAACGTTATATTTTACATTTTGACAAGCAACACCCGAAAGATTTAGGTGCTGGTGAGGTTGAGCAGTTTTTAACGTATTTGGCGGTGGTGGGTAAGGTTTCTGCTAGTACGCAAAATCAGGCAAAGAGTGCGTTACTATTTTTGTACAAAGAAATTCTTGGGGTGGATTTACCTTGGCTGGATGATGTGGAGCGCGCTAAAGCCCCTAAACGTTTGCCTGTGGTGCTAACGCAGCAAGAAGTGCAGAAAATTTTGGCACAGCTTGACGGTACGCATCATTTGGTGGTGAGTTTATTGTATGGCACGGGTATGCGTATTTTAGAGGCTTTGCGGTTGCGTGTGAAAGATGTGGATTTTGCGCGAAAAGAGATTTTGATTCGCGATGGTAAGGGTTATAAAGACCGCGTGACGATGTTGCCATTAAGTTTGGTTGCGCCGTTGCAGGCGCATTTAGTGCAGGTTAGAGCGTTGCATGAGTCTGATTTAAAACAAGGTTTTGGTGCGGTGTATTTACCTTTTGCTTTGGCTAAAAAGTATCCCTACGCGGCACGTGAGTGGTCTTGGCAGTATATTTTTCCGTCAGGTAAGTTGTCGGTTGATCCACGTGAAGATAAGGCAGGCGAGAAGCAAACACGGCGGCATCATGTGCAAGATCAAGCCATTCAACGCGCCGTACGGCAAGCGGTGGTGGATGCTGATTTAACCAAACCAGCTACGCCACACACTTTTCGCCACAGTTTTGCTACACACTTGTTAGAGGCTGGTTATGATATTCGTACCGTGCAGGAATTACTTGGTCATTCTGACGTAGCCACTACTATGATTTATACACACGTGCTGAATAAAGGTGGGCGCGGTGTGGGCAGTCCGCTAGATGCACTTAATTGATGGCTTGTACAAAACACTTGTAATCACAATATTTTGTGCGTTATTATAACAATTGTTATAACCTAAATTAAATCAGGTAAAGGTGTAAAAATGCACACATTAAAACTCACTCAAATTGGTAATTCAGTCGGTATTATTTTGCCCAAAGAAGTATTGGCGCGCTTAAAGCTTGAAAAAGGCGATACTGTGTTTGTAACGGATGCACCAGGAGCGGTGACGATTACGCCGCATGACCCCAGTTTTGCTGAGCAATTAGATATTGGGCGAGAGTTCATGCGCGAGTATCGAGATACATTTAATGCGCTCGCCAAATAATGCCGCAGGCGTTTAAATGGATAAACAAAGCATTACTAATCACTTTGCATGACGAAAGTTTGAGTATGCACGGCGGTGCATCAGGTATTCGTGATGAAGGGTTGTTGGATTCTGCATTAAATCGTGCAGTAAATTTAGCGATGTATGGCGACCCAAGCGTGGCAGAGCTAGCCGCCGCATATGGATTTGGTCTAGCAAAAAATCATGCTTTTATTGATGGTAATAAGCGTGTAGCTTTTCTGTCGGTTGGTTTGTTTCTAGGATTGAATGGATATAAGTTAAAGGCATCACAGGTTGATGCCACGCTAACCATGCTGGCTGTCGCTAGCGGCGATTTAAACGAGGCAGATTTTGCTAGCTGGATTCGTTTAAACAGTGTGTCACGTAGTTAACCTTCGTCAATATTAAATGACTTTCGCACTAAATCCTCAGGCTCTTCTGCAAACAGCCATTTCCCAATCACTTTTTCAGCTTCTTCAACGCCTTGTTTCTTCAAGCTAGAAAATAACTGTATGGTGCATTCACTGTGATAGTGGTTGCCCCACGTTTCGATTAATTCTTTGCGTACTCGGCTTAAGGTTAAGCCCGCTTCGCCACGGGAGAGTTTGTCTGATTTTGTTAATAAAACATGTACAGGTTTACCGCTTGGGCAAAACCAATCTAACATTTGGCGGTCAAGCGGTGTGAGCTGATGACGGCTGTCCATCACTAA
>JBDSHU010000228.1:0-2936 GCA_039918335.1 Methylotenera sp.
TCTATAAAATATCAATGCTAGACAGTATGCTCTTGAAAATTTGTTCTAAAAATATCGAACCTTAGCAAATCGATCTAACACAAACTTGCCAATAGTGGCCGATATACTGCTGATGAAAACACCCCAAGCGAGGTCTATCACAGCCAGATTGACAGGCCAATTTTTTAGCACGGCAAGATTGGTTAAATCATAAGAAGCATAAACAAAAAAACCAAATGTCGCGGCGGCAACCGTTGTTTTACGCAAACCTGGGCTTGATGCATATGGCTTAATGCTAAAAATAATCAGCCCAAGCACATAGACCATATAAAACAAACCCGCAAATAGCAAATTGGGTTCTGGTGCCATCAAATGTCCAATACCGCGCTGGTAAATTGGCTTGGCGATGATAGCTAGCCAAATGAAATCAAGTACCACCATTACTATCGCGATAGACAAATATGCTGCAAAGTATTTTTTCATTGTTTGGAATGCCTCAGACCTAGTATTAATTAAAACTTCATCAATACTACTCTGAAAAAACGATGTCGTTTAGTAACGATTCAAGTTTTAAAATTAAAGCCTAAATCTTACTAAATCTTATTTAGTGGTAACGCGCCAGATTACATTACCCACATCATCTGCCACTAGCAATGCACCTTGCTTGTCAATTGCCACGCCTACTGGGCGGCCGTAAGCCTCCCTTTCTGGGCTAAGAAATCCTGTAAGCACATCAATTGGCATGCCGTCAGGTTTGCCATGTGCAAATGGTACAAAAATCACCTTGTAGCCACTATGCGGCTTGCGATTCCAAGAGCCATGCTGACCAATAAACATGCCTTTAGTGTAAGGGGCTGGCAAACTAGCGTTAGCAGATGCGGCTAATCCTAAGGAGGCTGTATGTGATCCTAACGCGTAATCTGGTGCTATCGCTTTAGCCACTAACTCTGGGTTAGGTGGTTGCACGCGATCATCTACATTTTGACCATAATAACTATATGGCCAGCCATAAAAGCCACCATCTTGGACTGAGGTTAAATAATCAGGCACCAGATCATTACCGATTTCGTCACGTTCATTCACTACGGTCCATAAAGAACCGGTTTCAGGCTCCCAAGCCAGTCCATTCGGGTTGCGTAAGCCAGAGGAAAAGATGCGGTGTGCGTTGCTTTTAATATCGACTTCCCAAATCGCCGCGCGGCCTTCTTCTGCAGCCATGCCGCGTTCAGCCACATTGCTATTGGAACCCACAGTCACGTATAACTTAGTGCCATCTGCATTTGCGATGATATTTTTAGTCCAATGATGATTAATCGGCCCACCAGGTAAATCCACTACCTTAACGCTAGGTGCAGTAATTTTTAAATCACCGCTCGCATAGGGAAACTTCACCACAGCATCAGCGTTGGCGACATACAAATCATTACCCACTAATGTCATACCGAAAGGTGAGTTCAGGCCTTGCAATAGCACTGAATGTACATCGGCAATGCCGTCATTATCGCTATCACGCAGTAAAGTGATACGGTTAGCGCTTGGAACTGCAGCGCCCGCCTTTTTCATCACTAAACCCATTACCCATCCTTTTATGCCTTTGCTATCATCAGGTTTAGGCGGCGCATTGGTTTCTGCAACAAGTACATCCCCATTAGGAAGTATATAAAGCCAACGCGGATGATCAAGATCTCGTATGAATGGCGCAACATTTAAACCTGTCGCAACAATAGGCACAACCTTGGCAGGCCACCCTATTGCAGGTGCGATGTTCAATATTGGCATGAAAGACTTTTCGGGTTGCGGCAGAGCCGGATTTGGCCCAATGCCTGCTCCGGTAATAGCTGTCTGCTTAGTTTCCTGGGTACAAGCAACCAGCGTCAATAGCATGCCGGTGATTGCCATCGCAACCAAACGATGACGAACATCTAAGGCTGCAAAATGGCAATACCGCATTATATTCGTCCCATTAGTAGCAAGACGATAATCACAATTAACACGAGCCCCAAACCACCACTTGGCCCATAACCCCAGCTTCTACTATGTGGCCAGCTTGGTAAAGCACCGATTAACAGTAACACTAAAATAATCAACAATATCGTACCTAAGCTCATGACGCTCTCCTTAATTGGATAACTTAATAACGTTAAATGACCTAATTTTTTAACCAGGCTTTAGTTAGCTGGTGCAGGCTCAGCCGGCGGCGTAACAATAACGGTTGTGCTATCGCCAGTTTTCCCAGTATCACCTTGCACACCTGTGTCGCCTTGGACTCCTCTATCACCCATGTTGCCGGTTTCGCCAGCATCGCCAGTTTTACCTGGCTCACCCGGTTCACCTGCAGGCCCTGGCACAACAACAGTATCTGATGGCGGAACATTGACTACAGTCGGTTTATCGCAAGCAGTAAGACCTAACGCCGTAATACTAAGCACGGCAAATAATGCTAATGTTAATTTTGAATGATTCATCATAAAATCCTTTAATATAAAATATTGGCACGAACGTTCAACACCATTAAGTGCTTAAAGCCGCTCGTGTATAAATCAGTACGAATTACCTATTTGTACTGGCTGCAAGTTAAAGCATAGTCCTACCTTATCTATCATCTCTGTGCGATATCGAACATTACGTAATTTTTTTCTAATGCCGTCTTCATTAAATCCATACAGCCTAAAGCGCGATGTTCGCGAAACCTATTTTACGAAATTGATGTGAGCTCAGTAAGCCTACCGTGCTCACCCATCAGAGGTTTGCCAATGACGACTGAAGCTGCCATCGCAAACATGCGCACCATTTTATTGTGTGGGGCATCCCAATATTCAGCAGTATTGGGTATAAACTTGAGTAAAGCTAAATTAATTGATTCCGGTCCCTCTGGAAACCAAGGTTTCGCAAAAGCAGTCCATAGGCGTTCAATGTGTGCTCTATCTGTATTAATTTCCCCAATGCCCGAAATTGAT
>JBDSHU010000229.1:0-3210 GCA_039918335.1 Methylotenera sp.
AAAGCGTGGACACTCACTTTTCTAGTGCTAATAGTTTTGGCATTTTTGGCGAAGCAAAGTGAAGTGTATTCTAGAACATTGATAGCAGAGCTTTACTTAGTAGGTTATTTTGTCCAGTTAATGCTGCATTTTCTGGTAAAGACGATTTATCAAAAAATATTTCTACATTCGCATCAAAATGAAAAAGTAATCATTGTAGGTCAATCAAGATTAGCGAATCATTTACTACAGAAAATTTCTAGTAATCCATGGATTGGTGAACAAGTCATTGGTTGTGTTAGGTTACCTAATGACAGTGAACCGTCAATTTTGACTAAAAATTCCTCCAAAATTCTAGGCGACATTAAAGATTTACCTGCTTTAATTGACCAATATGATATTCATGCAGTCTATATCGTGACTCCTTTAGAATCTTCAAAGGTTTTAGAGGATATGTATAAGGCTATATTGGAGAAGCATGTTTCGATTCATTGGATACCAGATATTTTTTCTTTACGTTTAGTGAACCATAGCGTTAGAGAGATTTCTGGGATCCCAGTCATTACCCTCTCAGAAACACCTTTAATTGGCATGCGATTGCTGCTCAAGTCTATTGAAGACGTCGTGTTATCTTGTTTGATACTCCTGGCAATTAGTCCAATATTATTGCTGGTTGCTATCGCAGTTAAATTAGACAGCCCAGGACCGATATTTTTTAGACAAAATCGCACAGGATGGAGTGGAAAGGTATTCAGGATTTGGAAATTCCGTAGCATGCATGCCCATCAAAATGAAGGTGGCAAGCTAAAGCAAGCTGAGAAAAATGATAGTAGGGTGACTAGAGTTGGTGCATTTATACGTAGAACTAGTCTTGATGAATTGCCGCAAATATTTAATGTATTAGCTGGCAATATGTCTTTAGTTGGGCCTAGACCACACGCCGTGCAACATGATGAAGAATATTCACAAAGAATTTTTGACTATTTTGCAAGGCATAACATTAAGCCCGGTATTACAGGATTAGCTCAGGTACGAGGATTAAGAGGCGAAACAAAAGATATTGATCAAATGATTCAGCGTATTGAGTCTGATATTGAATATATCAATAACTGGTCAGTATGGTTGGATATCAGCATTATTTTACGTACTGTTTTCGTCATCACAGGTAAAACTGCTTATTAGTCAGAACGGGTAAAAAAGTCAATTTCATAAGAGTGTGATGTGATTTCAATTTGCATTATTTTAGAGTGCATTTTATATAAATTTCTCGACAACCTAAGTCTTTGTTCAGAGGGTTTAAAAAACCTTTATTCCAAGGAAATTTCTGATCAATTTTATTCAATAACATTTGTAAATAATTGTTTTTGGTTTGCAGGAAAATAAACAAATAAAATTAATTAGCTTACTGAAATATAAGCACTAATTAATATTTTCCGCTAAAAACATATATCCAATAGCCCTTAAGGGCTATTGTGACGAAAAGATACAAATCATAGAATGAAATTCATAAATAAGTTGGAATGCAGTCGTTTATAAAGGGGAATAAAATGTCCAAAATAATTACCATATTATTGCTTGTAAGTGTGGTTTGTACAGCTACAGTTACAGCATTAGCCGCAAGCCAAGAACCTACTCTAAATGCTGTTAATTCATTGGAAATTACTAAGGTGGCCGCTAACACAGCTGTAGTTAAAAACACTTCTGTCATTGGTAATAGCAATACTCAATATTCAGTGTCTCAGGATAAGAAAACTAGCGAATCATCATTACCTACTACAGGATGGTTACTGCTCTCAGCGCTTATAGGTTTTGTGTTGCTATCTAATCGTTGGAGCGTTTAATATAAGGGTATTTATACTGCATTAAGCTAACAAATCCCTTCAATACTGTTAACTACTTAACAAAGCAGTTGACAATTGGTATAGTAAAATTGTGGAGCAGATTAAAAATCTGGCGACATGGATTAAAGTGGTAATTTACTTTAATCAATTTGAATGCTTTAACTTGAAGGAATAATTGATATGAGAATAAAAACGCTTTTATGGTTAATCATCGGTCATCTATTGATGATTTCTATTTCGGTCGCTAATGCGGAAGTTTCCCAAAGTTACAGGCTGCGTCAAGGTGATCTGATTCAAGTATCAGTTTGGGGCGAAGACAAGCTGCAAAAAGAAAGTTTAGTTTTACCAGACGGTAGTATTACTTACCCCCTCGCTGGCAGGGTAGAGGTAGTTGGGCTTACTTCGGTTGAAGCAGAGAAACGAATCGCTGAAAAATTAAAAGGTTATTTACCTGATCCGCAGGTGTCTGTAGTCATTGCCAAAATTGAAGGCAACCTCGCACATGTGTTGGGTAAAGTCATCAAGCCTGGACAAGTCTTAATGACCGGTCCGATGACCGTACTTGATGCATTGAGTGTTGCTGGTGGATTAGATAAATTTGCAGATCGTAACAATATTAAAGTGCTCAGAAATACCCCACAAGGACAAAAAGCCATTCCAGTTTATTATGATCAACTTATTCGCGGTGAACGTTTAGAAGGAAACATCGTTTTAAACCCTGGTGACACTATTTTAGTACCTTAACTCTTCGGTATAATTTTAATTTTCAAAAACCTGAATATAGGTATAATAAGGCTGTATCTATATTTGGGGTTGATATTAAAAATGCATAAAAAATTCCCGCTTCAACAACGAACTGTCAATCGCTTAGCATTGCAGATAATATTAGGATTTACATTTCCATTATTAGCGCAAAATGTTAATGCCGTAGAAATCACAAAAAATGCAGTGATTGTTACTAGTGCAGAGTATGACTCTAATCCTAACTTATCTGAAGATGACGAGAAGAAATCTGTCTGGATATATACGCTAGCTCCTCAATTTTTAGTTGATGTCAATAGTGAGTTTAATCGTTGGTTTTTAGACGCAAAGCTCTTGGTTCAACGACATTCAAATGAGGAAGTTCTTGTAAATCGTGAAGATCCAAAACTAACTTTAGGTTGGGATCGCACCTATGAATCAGGCGTTTTTGGCCTCAAAGCTGATTATGAAGAGAGTAGTTCTCGTACATCTGAATTAACAAGTACTGGTGTGTTTACTAACACTGATGGTACGCAAAAGACTAAATCATTATCCGGTAAATGGCAGCATCAAATTAGCCCTAGATGGAGTGCACTTACAGAAAGTGCCTACAGTGATGTGCTTTTTGTGAATTCTGGCACGCTTGGCG
>JBDSHU010000230.1:0-4130 GCA_039918335.1 Methylotenera sp.
GCTATGTATAGCAGCAGCAATGGTCGCCAAAATAGCTTTCCAGGCTTGCTCTGGCGAATGTTGATGTGATTTACAAAGATTTGAGAAATCAGCGTGAAAGCGCATTTCTTCTAATAAGCGCGGTCTGTTGTCAATTTTATTAACATCGTAATCTACAACACCTACACGTAGATTCGTGCCGCCAACATCGATGCCAATGAGTATCGCCATTTGCTATGCCCTTTCTGTACGTATAACAGCTTCTGTAAAGTTTGCTTGCTGCTCTGCCGACAAATGCTCGGCCAATTGCTCCCAAGTAAAACGCCAGTGCCAATTGCCTGTGGATGTACCCGGCGTATTCATACGATGACTTCCATCAAGCGCCATTAAATCTTGCATTGGAATAATTGCTAATTGTGCTTGGGATTCTAGCGCCATATTGATTAAATCGTCTGGCATATTAGGTTCATGTTCTTCTGAGTGTGCTGCTTTTAAATAAGCATGCACATGCTCGCGCGGCTCTTCATCCAAAGCCTCGTACCAACCTACAGTAGTATCGTTGTCATGCGTCCCTGTATAAACCACACTATTGACATCAATATTGTGCGGCAAGTAGGGATTATCTTCTTCCCCACTAAAGGCAAATTGCAAAATCTTCATGCCTGGTAGATTGTATTTCGTACGCAAGGCATTGACTTCGGGGGTAATAATGCCTAAGTCTTCTGCTATCAATGTTATGTTTGGCAATGCTTGCTTAATGGCGGCTAATAACTCATCGCCTGGTGCTAAAGCCCACTCACCATTCATGGCGGTTTCTTCAGCCGCTGGAATCTCCCACGCTGCTTCCAATCCTCTAAAGTGATCGATGCGTACCATATCAAACAATTCATTTTGTGTAGTCATGCGCGATACCCACCATGCGTAACCATCCGTTGCCATTGCTTCCCAATTGTAATGTGGATTGCCCCAACGCTGGCCCGTTGCACAAAAGTAATCTGGCGGCACGCCTGCCACTACAGTCATATTTTTATCTGCATCTAGCTTAAATAGATGCGGTCGCGCCCAAACTTCTGCGCTGTCGTAAGCGACAAATATAGGAATATCACCAAACAAATAAACATTTTTACTCGCCGCATATTCTTTAAGGCTATGCCATTGGGTAAAACACATGAATTGCGTAAATTGAATGATAGCAATTTCATCGGCAAGTTCTACGTGTGCATGCTGTAGTGTTGTTGCATCACGGTTTTTGTAAGCATCCGGCCACTGATCCCAACCTGTACGATTGAATTTAGCACGTAATGCAAGAAACAAGGCAAAATCATTCAACCAATGCGCTTGTTGACTGCAAAAATCGACGAATGATGGTTGCATGTCCGCTTTTTGGATAAACACTTGATAAGCTTTAGCTAATAATTCCGATTTATTAAATGACTCACTCGCAATAAAACTATCCACCTCATCTAGTGTGAGCAAATCTATCGCATGTAAGGCATCTAGACTAATAAAGTCTGGATTGCCTGCATGTGCTGATAAACATTGATAAGGTGAGTTGTCGGCATGTGGCATATTGATTGGCAAAGTTTGCCAAATGGTCACGCCTAGCCTGTAAAGTAAATCAACAACACGTTTTGCTTCTGTGCCTAAATCACCCACGTAATATGGGCTTGGCAATGAACTAATATGTAATAAGACTCCTACTCGGCGTTGATTCAAAAGCGTTAAATTAATTGGCGTCATTATTTTTTACATTTTTTAAAGGTCAAATTACGGCTAAGCTTTTTAAGCTTGTTTTTTACTTACACCTACTACGCCTGACCTCGGCGCTTATTTCTAAAAACTTTTTTCTAAAACATCATGCTGTACCGCGACGCATTGTCCCTGCGTTATCCGCATCGCCACCACCCGCACTGATAGATGTATTCAACACATCAGGCACAGGCTGTTTTAACAGGGTATACAGGTTGATAAGGTTTCGACGATAAAGTTTATCAAAACTAGCAACGCTATCTGAAGAGTTGTAATCACCAAACCACCAAAACCAATCTGAACCTTCACAAATGGCGAGCTGACGCTCACAAGCAAGGCGTTGATCAGCTTCTAATGAATAGGCTGACAGCACCTTGTCGTAAGTTTTTTTAGCTTCACATAGTAAATCCCATGCCAAATTTTTGTCTTTACTGCCTATCCATGTACTAAAGGTACCGTAGACCCAACTACCCGCAGCTACTCGCGGCAATATCGGTGCAGCCTTCTCTTTAGTTTGATAGGGTTTTGATTGATATAAATCCACCATATCGCTAAACGTGGTCATTTCAATATCAGGATGATTGGCTAAAGCGGCATAAAGTTCATTTAAAAAGTAATAGCCGTTATATGGATAATATTCCCAAGCATTTTCGCCATCTAAAATAACGCTTACTACTTTGGCCTGGTCAGACGTATTGATTTTATGCGCATGCTCTAACATTAGAATAAAGTCACTTACTGCATCGCTAGAATGCATTTTTGCATATTCAAAACCAATTTTATCTGACAGCTGGTCATCTCTAAAGAAGCATAAAATATCATGTTTGCCATTGGTCACACGGTAAGGCTGATACAAATATTCATGCCTATCTTCAACGCTTAATTTTGATTTAATGAGGCTATTGGCTAATACACCCTGCCCTGTTGCGGCCCACTCTACACCATGCTCAGCCATCAAAGACAATGCTGAATGTGATACGCCACCTTCAGCTGGCCACATACCACGAGGTTCAGCGCCGAAGTAATCTAAGTGTGATTTTTTTGCAGAAACCACATGGTAAGCAGCACGTGATTGCCCTCCAGGGTATTTAGCATTTTCTGGTAAAGGTGCGTCTGGCATCGCATCTAAAGTAGATTTAAAATCTAACAACAACGGCAGTATCGGGTGATAGTACGGCGTGGTCGAAATTTCGATTTGCTTAGCTTCCATGAGCGCTTTATAGCGCGGAATTAGACCTGAAATCGTTTCCCCAATCACAGCAAATAATTGCTGCCTATCGGCTATTGTAAACAGTACGCCTTTACTCATGAGTGCTTGTATTACAGTGTTATTGCGACGCAAACTCTCGCCACACCAAGCCAAGTGATACCAAACTAGTAAATCAGCTTTGTATTGCGCTGATAAGTAATGGAAATCATGCTGTGCTGCCCCACATTCAGTCATGATTGGCTCTACCAGCTGATATAACTGTAACAAGCGCTGATAATGCGGAAATGGGCTGAGCATTTTTTCGTGATGGCTTTTAAAGCAACTTTGCACGATTAAGCAACATTGTTCTTGGTTAATATCGCCAAGGTTAGGCTCAACCAATAATGCCAACAACGGGTCACGAATCGTATTTTGCTTAAACTGCTGACTGTAATCATCGAGCTGATCTAACAAAATCGGTACAAAGTTAAATGAAACGCGTGCTTTTGGATTTTCTTCCAAATGAAACGCCATGTCGCTGTAGTCCTTCATGGCGTGCAAATAAGTCCATGGCAACACATATTCATTAGTGACCATGTCACGATAATCTGGCTGATGCATGTGCCAATAAAGATTAAGATACAACTTAGGAGGGCTAGGCTTCACTTGTCTGTACAACCTTATTAATTCACATTAATCTAATGTTACGGGACTAGAAAGCGATATTTGAACTAATTAATTCAAAACTAAATAACTCTATATAAGTCTTGTCCCAACATATCTGGTGTTACCAGCGTAATGCCTTTTTCTGACACATAAAAACGCTTAGCATCCAACGCCAAATCTACGCCAATTTTCATGCCCTCTGGAATATTGCAGCCGCGGTCTATCACAACATTTTTAAGGGTGACATGCCTATTCACCGTGACTTTTGGCAAAATGACTGCCCCTTCAATCTGACAATAACTATGCACTCGCACATCTGAAAACAACACAGAGTCATCGACACGAGAGCCGCTAATCAAACAACCGCCTGACACCAATGAATCCGTTGCACTGCCGCGTCTGTCATCATTATTGAATACAAATTTAGCCGGCGGTAACTGTTCTTGGTAAGTCCAAATCGGCCATTCTCTATCATATAAATTAAGCTCAGGGATCACCTTGGTCATCTCTATATTCGCTTCCCAGTAAGCATCAATCGTACCGACAT
>JBDSHU010000231.1:0-3873 GCA_039918335.1 Methylotenera sp.
TTCTATAATTTATAAGCTTATCAGGGCTATATATTCTCATAATTAATTGTCACTCTAAGGTTGGACAACCTTTTTTATGCTTACTACTCGACCGTCACACTCTTCGCCAAATTCCTAGGCTTATCCACATCGGTCCCCTTCAACAACGCCGCATGATATGCTAGCAACTGCACTGGTATCGTATGCAAAATAGGGGAGAGCACACCCACGTGGCGCGGGGTGCGAATCACATGTACCCCTTCAGACTCTGTAAAATGGCTATCAGCATCTGCAAATACAAATAGCTCGCCACCACGCGCTTTAACTTCCTGCATGTTGGATTTTACTTTTTCCAGCAAAGCATCATTCGGTGCAATCACCACCACTGGCATGTCGCTATCTACCAGCGCCAATGGACCATGTTTTAACTCGCCGGCAGGGTAAGCCTCGGCATGGATATAAGAGATCTCCTTAAGCTTTAGCGCACCTTCTAACGCGATGGGGTAGTGTATGCCGCGGCCCAAGAACAACGCGTGTTGTTTATTGGCAAAGCGCTTAGCCCATTCACGGATCTGTGGCTCTAAATTAAGTGCATGCTGCACACTGCCAGCCAATAGTCTTAACGCGCTCAAATATTCTTGTTTATCTGCGGCGCTTAATAAACCGCGTTGTTTGGCGAGTGTCACAGCCAAAGTGAATAAAGCGACCAATTGTGTAGTAAAGGCTTTGGTAGAAGCCACGCCGATTTCTGCGCCTGCGCGGGTGTAGAAAATTAACTGCGAAGCACGCGGAATAGCGCTTTCCTGCACGTTACAAATCGCCAAGGTGAGATTTTGACCTAACGATTTTGCATGTTTTAATGCTTCCATCGTGTCTAGTGTTTCACCAGACTGTGAAATGGTAACGATCAATTGTTTTGGGTTGGGCACCGAAGTACGGTAGCGATACTCACTGGCGATTTCGACATTGGTCGGTATTTTTGCAATACTTTCTAGCCAGTACTTAGCGGTGAGCGCAGCGTAATAGCTGGTGCCTGCGGCGAGTATCAATATGCTATCGATTTGGCTAAATACTTCGCTGGCAGCGTTACCAAACAGAGCAGGGGAGAAACTATTGTCGTCAATCAACGCCTCAATCGTATCAGTGAGGGCTTTAGGTTGCTCGTGAATTTCTTTTTGCATGAAATGTGCGTATGGGCCAAGTTCCATGCTGGCGAGAGATACATCGCTCATGTGGATTTTGCGTTCTACAACGTTACCATCGCGACCAAAAATTGTGACCCCATCACGACGAATATCAGCCACGTCGCCATCTTCAAGATAGATGACTTTACGGGTAACGGATAACACTGCGGAAACGTCTGAGGCAATGAAATTTTCACCTTCACCCAAGCCTACCAACAATGGGCAACCCAAGCGTGCAGTAATCATGTGCTCAGGCTCTTTGACTGATATTACGCTAATAGCAAAGGCGCCGGTAAGTTCAGCCACGGCTTTTTGGGTGGCGGCTAATAGTGCCAAATCTTGATGGTAATAATGAATCAGGTGCGCAATCACTTCCGTATCGGTTTGTGAGGTGAACTCATAACCAAGTGCTTTTAAGCGGGTGCGTTGTTCATCGTGATTTTCAATGATGCCATTATGCACCACGGCAATCTCACCTTTTGAAACATGTGGATGCGCATTACTCTCAGTGACGCCGCCATGTGTTGCCCAGCGTGTATGGCCGATGCCAACTTGACCACTTAGCTTTACTTCTAAAGCTTTCTCAGTCATTGCCACCACACGGCCTACAGCGCGTACGCGCTCTATACCGCTACCATTCAACACGGCAATGCCAGCAGAGTCATAACCGCGATACTCCAAACGGCTTAAGCCTTCTATAAGGGTTGAAACGACGTTTCTATTTGCAACTGCGCCAACAATGCCACACATAAATTTTTTCCTATGTCTGTAGTGCTCTAAATGATTACTGCTCTAAGTGATAAGTGCTTTTAATGATTACTTTTTTGATAAGCTATTTGTTAATTTTTTGCGGACGCTTCCAACCCGCTATCGATTTCTGCTCTTTGGCTCTGCAAAACGTGAGCTGGTCAGCTGGTGCATCTCTCGTGATCGTTGAACCTGCGGCTATCGTTGCGCCTTTACCTATAGTGATAGGGGCGATTAACTGCGAATCTGAGCCGATAAAGGCATTATCTTCGATCACTGTTCTGAATTTATTTGCACCATCGTAGTTACAGGTAATAGTACCCGCGCCGATGTTAACGTTTTTGCCGACGGTAGTATCACCCACATAGCTCAGATGATTGATTTTGCTACCGACATCAACCTGTGTATTTTTAAGTTCGACAAAGTTGCCAATATGGGTATCGGCTGCCAGTGTAGTGCCTGGACGTAAATGCGCATATGGGCCAATGCGGCTGTTTTCGCCAATCTTCGTATCATCAATATGCGTAAACGGCGCGATGTGTGTACCTGATTGTATCACTGCATTTTTAATCACGCAGTTTGCAGCGATTTTAACGTTATCGCCCAAACTTACTCTGCCTTCAAACACACAATTCACATCAATTTCAACATCACGACCGCAACTTAATGTACCGCGCACATCCAAGCGGGCAGGGTCTTTTAATGTCACGCCTTGTTGCAAGAGTTTTTGCGCAATGCGAGCTTGATAGACGCGTTCGATGGCACTTAAATCTGTTTTTGAATTAATCCCAGTCACTGACCATTCGTCTACAGTAGTTCCTGCTACCACCTCTACACCTTGTTCCACTGCTAACGCGACGATATCTGTTAAATAGTATTCACCCTGAGCGTTGTTATTGGTGAGCTGTGATAACCATTTATTTAAATGAATATTCGGCATCGCCATGATGCCGGTATTCACTTCTACGATACTACGCTGTGCATCTGTCGCATCTTTATGCTCTATGATTGCCGCGACCAGATTATTATTTCGCATTATACGGCCGTAACCTGTAGGGTCTGCTTTATTAAACGACAGTATCGCGAGTTTATTATTCGCTAAAGTAATTAAGCTTTTACAAGCTTCTACATCCACTAACGGCACATCACCTAGCATAATCAATGTATTAGCATCTGCATCCAAATGGGGCGCGGCCTGCTGCACAGCATGACCTGTACCTAGTTGCTCTGCTTGATTCACCCAGGTGATATTTTCATGGCTAAATGCTTCGCGTACAATCTCGCCGCCATAGCCATACACAACAATGATTTTTTGTGGATTGAGCGCTTTTGCACAATCAATCACGTGGCCTAATATTGGCTTGCCGCCAACTTCATGCAAAACTTTTGGTAAGTTAGAGTGCATGCGAGTACCTTTACCCGCAGCAAGGACGACGATATTTAATTTACTCATAAGTGGATGGTTTTATAGTCAGCTTTTAATTCAGATTTTAATTCAGATTGTTATGTCCATAAAGTATAACAAAAAAGGCAGCCTAGGCTGCCTTTTTGCTGATGTTACACTATCTTGATTGTTGCGTTTAATGCGTAGTCTTGCGAAGACGTTCAATCGCTTGAATTTGCGCAAGTGCTTCAGACAACTCGGCTTGCGCTTTTGCATAATCCACATCAGAAGATCTGTTTTTCATTGCTTCTTCTGCGGCTTCTTTTGCTGCAATTGCTTTTGCTTCATCTAAATCGTGGCCACGTACAGCAGTATCAGCCAACACAGTAATTAAACCTGGTTGTACTTCTAACAAACCGCCAGAGATAAAAATCAAAGTCTCTTCGCTTGTGTCAGGTAGCTTGATACGTAATGCACCTGGTTTAACAGTGGTAATCATCGGCGCGTGATTTGGGTAAATACCCACTTCACCTGCACTGGCAGGCGCTACAACAAACTCTGCTTCACCAGAGAATATGC
>JBDSHU010000232.1:0-4755 GCA_039918335.1 Methylotenera sp.
GATTTGAGCTTACTGGGGTGCATGCGGCTTGCTCGTATTATTAAGTTGCTGGTTTTCCGGTGATTTTTTTGCGGGTGTTAGCAATGTCGCGGTGGCTGGACTTGTCAGTGGAAGGACTGCAGTGCCCGTTTCAGAGTTACTAGTTGACGGTGCAATTAAATTTGTCTGCGATTTTGTACTTGTTCCAGGATTTGAAGGGGGTTTGTTGCCTAAACCTGAATTAAGTGGGTTATTTGCATCTTTAGGCAACACTGCAACACGCGGAATACTGACCAAAAGCACTTGTCGGTGATTTTCAACACCGCCTGTAGGTACGCATACAATACGGGCAAAAGGTGAGTCTGCAGTAATCTCGATTTGCGACACCTTAGCAACAGCGAGACCAGCAGGATAAATGCCATCGATGCCGGACGTAACCAAGGTATCGCCGCGGCGTATATCAACATTCGTCGGTAAGAAAGGTAAATCTAGCGTGTTGTCACGGCCATGGCCAAAAGCAATCGCCCGCAAGCCGTTACGTTCTATTTGAATTGGAATCGCCAATGTTTTGTCAGTAATCAACGTGACTTCACTGCTTGAAGGATAGACCCGCGTGACTTGTCCAATTACGCCTGTCGCATCAACGACTGCTTCGCCTGCAGAAACAAAATGTTTTTCACCGCGATTCACAATCACTTTTTTAGTGAAGGGGTCACGACCTACATGCATGATTTCACCTAACACACTACTTTCCACTAATGCCTGGCTGGTTTGTAGCAGTTCACGCAGATGTTTATTTTCAAGTGCTAATGTATTGAGCTTTTGCAGGTCGATATTTTGTTTAAGAGCTTGTTGCTTCAGCTGCTTATTTTCATTGAGTAAATAATGATGAGTAGAAAAATATTCACTGGTAGCATCATAAAATTGCATGGGTGCATTAGCTAATACTTCGAGCGGATGTAAGGCAGCGACTAGATTTTGTCGCAAGCTGCCCAAATATTGCAGTCGGGAGTCTGTGGCCATCAGCGTCATTGATAAAGCCGAAAAAAACACTAAGCGCGCAAATGCGCTGGGGCCGCGCGCAAAGAATGCCGGTGCGTGCTGCTGTTCAAGTTTATGATTAAAACCGCGTGCCATTAGTTAGCTATATTCAATATTGCTCTGTTAGATGATGAATCGTTTAATTGATAATTTATTGTAAATATAATCGTAATCAGACTTATTCAGTCTTTAACTAAAGCTTGATATGAAATTAGGCCGTATGAAACGGCCTAATATTAACGAGTTGCAATGTTAAGTAATATCAAATCAGTTTAGTTGACCAATATAGATTAACGTATCAAGCTGTTTCAGGCATCAATTAACAGCGTTTATTCGTAAGCAAAGATGCTGCCTAATTTGTCCATTTCTTCTAGCGCCTGACCACAACCACGTGCCACACAAGTGAGTGGGTCCTCCGCGACAATGACCGGTAAACCAGTTTCCTCTACCAGCAATCTATCTAAATCGCGTAATAACGCACCACCACCAGTAAGTACCATGCCTTTTTCGGCAATGTCAGCACCCAGTTCAGGCGGAGTATGTTCTAAAGCTGATTTTACTGCGCCGACAATCGAGTTCAATGGTTCGGTTAGTGCTTCTAAAATTTCGTTGCTAGAAATCGTAAATTTACGTGGCAAACCTTCTGCAAGATTTCGTCCCGTGACTTCCATTTCCAACACGGCAGAGCCTGGGAATGCAGAACCAATTTTTTTCTTAATAGCTTCAGCCGTAGGCTCGGAAATCTGCATGCCGTAATTGCGGCGAATATAGTCAATAATCGCTTGGTCAAATTTGTCGCCACCTACGCGCTCAGATTTAGCGTAGACAATACCACCAAGTGAAATCACACCTACTTCAGTGGTGCCGCCGCCAATATCTACCACCATTGAGCCGGTTGCTTCAGAAACTGGCATACCGGCACCAATTGCAGCAGCCATTGGTTCTTCAATCAAAAACACTTGCTTAGCACCCGCGCGCTCGGCTGATTCTTTAATGGCGCGGCGCTCAACTTGGGTCGAGCCAACCGGTACGCAAATAATGATGCGTGGACTGGGCGAAAACCAACGTGCATCATGCACACGGCGAATAAAGTATTTGAGCATTTGCTCGGTAATGGTGAAATCTGCAATCACGCCATCTTTCATGGGGCGAATCGCCTGAATATTGGCCGGAGCGCGTCCGAGCATGCCTTTGGCTTCGGCGCCAACAGCCAATAGAATTTTTTTGCCGCCTGGGCCACCTTCCTGACGAATCGCGACAACTGAAGGCTCGTCTAACACGATGCCTTTGCCACGTGCGTAAATAAGGGTGTTGGCGGTACCTAAGTCAATTGCAAGGTCATTTGAGAAATAACTAGTTATAAAACCGAACATTATGTTTTTCCTGTCGTTTGATGCATGGTTTATGCAACTTCAATGCGTGATGACCGCATAATCTTTTCACTCGATTAAGCGGCTCATAAAATCAGGTTATAATACCGTATATCTTATTGAAAATTAAGATGCGATTGCAATTTGTTACAAAACTACAACTTTTCATCAGGTAGCTTAATAACATTAACAATGTAGCCACATCAGAAATTTATTAAAAAAGCAAAAATCACGCTGTTGTAAAAAACACTTAAAACTTCACCAATTATATTTCGGATTATTGAAGCATGGCACTGAGTATTGAAGACATCAAAAAAATCGCACATCTGGCGCGCATCGAAGTAAGTGAGGTAGATGCTACCGCTACCTTAACAAAACTTACAGGTATTTTGGGCTTAATAGAACAAATGCAGGCGGTCGATACCACTGGCGTTGAACCTATGTCACATTCACAAGACGTCAATCAGCGTTTGCGTGACGATGTAGTAACAAAAACCAATCTACGCGATGAGTTCCAAAAAAACGCACCTGTGTTGGGTAATGGCGCCACAGAGCAGGCAATATCAGGTGGTTTGTATCTTGTCCCTAAAGTTATAGAGTAATTGCATATGATCAATCATAGTTTGAAACAGCTTGGCGAAATGCTCCAAGCCAAGAAGATTTCCAGTGTAGAACTCACGCAGTCGTATCTCGACAGAATTACGCAATACAACCCAAATATCAATGCATATATCGCCGTGGATGAGGCTAAAACATTAGCACAGGCAAAAGCCGCTGATGCTCGTATTGCCACGGGTAACGCTGCTCCGCTGACTGGTATACCAATTGCGCAAAAAGATATTTTTTGTGCCAAGGGTTGGCAAACTACCTGTGGTTCTAAGATGCTGGCTAATTTTATTGCGCCATATGATGCGCATGTCATTACGCAGTTTGATGCTGTCGGTGCGGTGAATTTGGGTAAGACTAATATGGATGAATTTGCCATGGGCTCATCTAACGAAACCAGCTATTTTGGCGGCGTTAAAAACCCTTGGGATTTCGACCGTGTTCCAGGCGGCAGCAGCGGTGGTAGCGCGGCGGCCGTTGCAGCAAGGCTTTGTGCAGCAGCAACCGGTACAGATACCGGCGGTTCGATTCGTCAACCGGCTAGTCTTTGTGGCTTTACAGGTTTAAAACCAACTTATGGTGTGGTGTCACGCTACGGTATGATTGCCTTTGCGTCTAGCTTGGATCAAGCGGGACCAATGGCCAAAAGTGCAGAAGACTGCGCGTTGATGATGAACGTGATGGCAGGTTTCGATGAACGTGATTCTACGAGTTTAAATCGTGAAAAAGAAGACTATACCCGTAGCCTTAATCAGCCATTAAAAGGGTTGAAAATAGGTTTACCAAAAGAGTTTTTTGCAGACGGTCTAGATGCAAGTGTTGGTCAAGTGATCGAAGCCGCAATTGCAGAATACAAAAAACTCGGCGCGGAGATTGTAGAGATTTCACTGCCAAACACGGGTTTATCGATTCCAGTGTATTACGTGTTAGCCCCTGCCGAAGCCTCAAGTAATCTATCTCGTTATGACGGTGTGCGTTATGGGCATCGTGCGGCAGAATATACTGACTTGATGGATATGTACTGTAAAAGCCGTGCAGAAGGCTTTGGTGCAGAAGTGAAGCGCCGTATTTTAATTGGTACTTATGTATTAAGTGCCGGCTATTACGATGCTTACTATATCAAAGCACAGAAAATTCGCCGTTTGATTGCGCAGGACTTCGTCGAAGCGTTTAAACAATGTGACGTCATTATGGGACCTGCAGCCCCATCCACTGCTTTTAAAGCAGGTGAAAAAGTCGATGATCCTGTCGCTATGTATCTGCAGGATATTTACACTATCTCTACCAATCTAGCGGGTTTGCCTGGCATGAGTGTACCAGCCGGCTTTAGTAATGGACTGCCTGTTGGTTTACAAATCATTGGTAATTATTTTGATGAAGCGCGCATGTTAAATGTAGCGCATCAGTATCAACAAGTGACGGATTGGCACGAGAGAATGCCAGAACTGGTGTTGCCAAAGGAAGTTAAATAATATGGAATGGGAAGTCGTAATCGGGTTAGAAACCCACACGCAACTGCAAACTAAAACGAAGATTTTTAGTGGTGCGAGTACTGAATTCGGGGCAGAACCTAATACACAAGCATGCGAAGTCAGTATCGCCTTACCTGGGGTTTTGCCCGTGTTGAATTTTGAAGCTGTGCAATGTGCGATTAAATTTGGTTTAGCAATTGATGCAGAAATCGCGCCGCGATCAGTGTTTAACCGTAAAAATTATTTTTACCCGGATTTACCCAAAGGTTATCAAATCAGTCAGTTTG
>JBDSHU010000233.1:0-4461 GCA_039918335.1 Methylotenera sp.
AAAGGCTTAGAGCCAGAAACAGCAAAACTCCCTTATGAAGTTGCTTTGGAGGAGTTAGGAGATTTCAAAGACTCAGGTCAACATTGGGGTGCATTATCAGGCCCCAGTTTTGCTGCGGAACTTGTTCGCGGCTTGCCTACAGCAGTAACGTTAGCATCCAGAGATGTGGCTTTTTCTAATGAAGCGGCTTTACTGATACATGGGGCAAATCTACGTGTATATAACATGACCGATGTTATTGGTGTCTCTGTAGGCGGTGCCGTTAAAAACGTGATGGCGATTGCCGCAGGGATCAGTGATGGTATGGGTTTTGGTAATAATGCCCGCGCTGCGATGATAACCCGTGGCTTAGCAGAAATGACCCGCTTCGGCATGGCATTAGGTGCAAAACCTGAAACGTTTATGGGGTTAGCCGGAGCAGGCGACTTGATCTTAACCTGTACCGGGCAGTATTCAAGAAACCGCGAAGTTGGCTTGCAACTCGCCAGCGGTAAATTATTAGCAGATATTCTAAAAGGTTTGGGTCATGTAGCAGAAGGCGTTAACACGACCGCTGAAGTCATCCGTCGCGCTAATAAATTGAATGTGGATATGCCTATCACGCATGAAGTAAACCAAGCGCTGATAAGCGGTAAAAGTCCTAAAGATGCTGTGATGGATCTATTAGGCCGCAATCAAAGAGCTGAAGGTTTTTAATTTTAAGCGCAATACATTGCACTTAAAATTTATGCCTCAAAACTAACTTCCACCTTCAAAGCCAATTTGTCGCCAGGCCTCGTAAAGTAAAACTGCGGCAGAGTTCGATAGATTTAAACTGCGGCTATTCGGTAGCATCGGTAGCCGTACTCGGTGTTCTGCGGTAAATTCACTGCGTATTTCTTCAGGTAGCCCGCGTGTTTCAGGGCCAAATACAAATACATCTCCTGCTTTAAATTGAATATCGCTATGCCGTGCGCTGCCTTTAGTGGTGATGGCGAACAGCCGTTTCCCAGCCAGAGCTGCTTTGCAATCTGCCCAATTTTCATGCACTTTTAAACTAGCGAATTCGTGATAATCCAAACCCGCGCGTTTTAGCTGCTTGTCTTCTAGGTTGAAGCCCAACGGTTTAACTAAATGTAGATCAGCGCCTGTATTAGCACATAGGCGAATGATGTTGCCTGTGTTGGGCGGAATCTCAGGCTCGAATAAAACGATAGTAAACATAGGATGTAATTGAAGTTCTAATTTTATTGGGAATGTGTATTAACGGAATTATTTCGGTAATGTCCGTGCGATTACCCAGCATTCTACATGGGCTGTGCCCGCTTTTTTTAATGTTTTAGCCAGTTCATTTAAACTTGCACCCGTGGTCATCACATCATCTACTAGCGCTATATTTAAGCCTTGCAGGTTTTGGGTGCAATTAAATACGCCACGTATATTTTTAATACGTTCTTTTAAGGGCAGGCTAGCTTGCGGTGGAGTAAGTTTAATGCGTTGGCAGCTTGTGTAATCTAATTTGATTTGTGTATTTTTCGCCAAGATGCGCGCAATCTCAAGAGCTTGATTAAATCCGCGTTCTTTTAAGCGTGCATGATGCATAGGCATCGGGATAATTAGATCAATTTTTCTTGTTAAGTTGTGATGGGCTAGTTTTTTCTCACTTAGCAGCGTTGCAAATGTGTCTGCTAAGTGCAGCATATCTTTATATTTGTAATGCTGTAATAGACTATCAACCGGAAAATCATAGGTGAATAGTGCTTGTGTGGCATCAAAGTGAGGTGGTGCATTTAAACAACTACCACACGTCAGGCCATTGGATAGCAACGCGCATTGCGGGCATTGAAGAGTGGTATGCCATGGCAAGTCACTCAAGCAGGCTTTGCAGAGGCCTAACTCACTACCGTCGTGGCTTGAGCATAGTAAACAATGTGGCTGAAATAGCTTTTTTGTAAACAGCTGTTTAAATTTTAATCTAATGTTCAAAGTTTGCGGTATGTTTTATTGACAAGGTATAATTGCGGCTATAAATTTATCGATTAAGTACTATTAATAAGCTCATTAAGTGAACACGCATAATCAAAGCTCATATAAAGGAACTGCAAATGCTTGAATCAGCCACCGAAACTTTGAACAAGGCTTCCCATTCAGAAGCGATCATTGATACAAGTAACATGAAAGCGAATCTAGCAAAGTCATGTGACACCGCTACGGTAGACCGTTGGAGTGTAGCCGATATTGTCGCATTATTTGAGTTGCCATTTGCGGATTTAATCCACCAGGCACAAACCGTCCATCGCACTAATTTCGATCCGAATGCGGTACAAGTGAGTACTTTATTATCAATTAAAACTGGCGGCTGCTCTGAAGATTGCGGTTACTGTCCGCAAGCTGCACGATACCATACTGATGTTGAAGCGGAACCGCTGATGCAGTTGGACGATGTGCTGGCCGCCGCACAAGCGGCTAAAGATAACGGGGCTAGCCGTTTTTGCATGGGTGCCGCATGGCGTGGACCAAAACAACGTGACCTCGAGCCTGTGCTAAAAATGATTGCTGAAGTAAAGGCGATGGGCTTAGAGACTTGTGCCACGTTGGGTATGTTAAAAGAAGGACAAGCTGAGCAGTTAAAAGATGCCGGCTTAGATTACTACAATCATAATTTAGATACTGCACCAGAGTTTTATGGTGATGTCATTACCACGCGCACTTATCAAGATCGGCTGGAAACGTTAGACCGAGTGCGTAGTGTCGATATCAATGTATGTTGCGGTGGTATTATCGGCATGGGTGAATCGCGCAACCAGCGTGCTGGATTATTGGCGCAATTAGCCAATATGGAGCGTCCACCTGAAAGTGTGCCTATCAATCTACTCACACAAGTAGAAGGTACGCCATTGCACGGTACTGAAGAGCTCGACCCAATCGAATTTGTACGTACGATTGCTGCCGCGCGTATCACGATGCCGCATAGTTTTGTACGCTTGTCTGCAGGTCGCCAGAGCATGCATGAAGGCATCCAAGCTTTATGCTTTATTGCAGGTGCCAACAGTATCTTTTACGGTGAAAAATTACTGACTACAGGTAATCCTGAGGCAGCAACTGATAAGAAATTATTCGCTAAATTAGGCATTAACAAGATTTAAGCATGTTAGCTTCATTACAATTAGCACTAGATAAACGCAAAACAGATGGCTTGCTCCGTCAGCGGCGGTTATTGGATTCGCCGCAGGCCGAGCATATTGTCGCAAATAATCAAAATTATCTGTCGTTTTGCAGTAATGATTATCTAGGTTTAGCGAATCATCCCAAATTGATTGCAACCATGCAACAAGCGGCCGGTGACTCTGGTGTGGGAAGCGGCGCTTCTAATTTAATCACGGGCCATCACCGTTACCACGATGAGTTAGAAAAACAGCTGGCTAAATTTGTAGAGCTACCAGCCGCGCTATTGTTTTCTACCGGCTATATGGCAAATATCGGTGTCTTAGGTGCATTAATGGGACGTCATGATGCGATATTTGCCGATAAACTCAATCATGCCTGCTTAAATGACGGTGCATATTTTTCGCATGCGGAGTTCCATCGTTATCCGCATAATGATGTAGCAGCGCTTGAAAAATTACTGAAAGTTAGCACGGCAAAACATAAACTCATTGCCGCGGATGCAGTATTCAGTATGGATGGCGATATTGCGCCTATCCCCGAATATCTTGCATTGTGCGAAAAATATGATGCTTACCTATATGTTGATGATGCCCACGGATTTGGCGTATTAGGTGAGCACGGGAAAGGAAGTTTAAGTCATTTCCATTTGACCCAAAATATGCCAAAGTCACCGCGCATTATTATGATGGCAACCTTAGGTAAAGCTGCTGGGGTAGCTGGAGCCTTTGTCGCCGGTGAAAGCGTAGTAATTGACTATTTGATTCAAGCGGCAAAGAGCTATGTCTATTCAACGCCAGCGCCGCCAGCACTTTCTGCTACGCTGGCTGCATCAGTCAGTTTGATTGAACAGGGTGATGATTTACGTGCCCACCTGAACACTTTGATTGCGTACTTAAAAAATAATCTCCACTGTAAAAAATGGCACTTGATGCCATCTGACACCACTATCCAACCACTGATTGTTGGCAGTAATCAAGATGCGTTGGCATTAAGTGAATATTTACAGGCGCACGGCATATTAGTACCTGCTATCCGCCCGCCAACAGTGCCCACGGGTACGGCTAGATTGCGTATATCACTGTCTGCCGCACATTCACTGGACAATATCAAGCAACTGATCGCAGCACTTCACCAAGCTGAAAGCATTCTATGATTATCGCCCCTGCCAATCTTCATATTGAGTCTACCGGTACAGGACCCAATTTAGTATTGCTGCATGGCTGGGGTATGCATGGCGCAGTGTGGCAACCATTGGTTAAAAAGCTCAGTAAAATATTTACCCTGCATTTGGTTGACTTGCCAGGTATGGGTTTG
>JBDSHU010000234.1:0-3257 GCA_039918335.1 Methylotenera sp.
GCGTTGCAAAAGCACGTGCAATGGCAACGCGTTGCTGCTCACCACCTGATAATTGTTTAGGATAATGCTCGACGCGACTACTTAATCCAACTTTATTAAGCGCCTCCAAACTTAATGCCTTGGCATCTGGATTACTTTTTAGTTGCAGCGGTAACATCACATTTTCTAATGCAGTTAACGCGGGTAAGAGCTGAAATGACTGAAATACAAAACCCATGCTATCGGAGCGTTCAATTGCACGACCATCTTCATCTAAACTGCTAAATGGTCTGTTTTGAATGTGAACGCTACCGCTAGTTGGTGCGTCCAACCCAGCAAGCAAGCTCAAAAGTGTAGACTTACCTGAGCCAGAACTACCAATGATGGCGACTTGCTCACCCGCTTGTATTGTTAAATTTAACCCTTGTAGAATACGAATTTGGTTATGATGACTGTTAATTTCATAGCGCAAATCTTGCGCTTGAATCATAGGAGTTTGCTGCATTGATATTTTTCCGTTTATTTTTAGAGATTAATTCTGTAATGTTTAAATTTTTTATTCTTAAAAGACTAGCTGTTAGTCAGCTTCTAAGAGGTTTAAGTTGCTTAGGTTTAAGTTGTTTACTTCTCGTTGCCTTACCGTCTTTTGCCATAGCCAAAACGGCTAGCATTTCAGCACCTACAATTTTAGTTTATGGTGATAGCTTATCAGCCGCATATGGTATTCCGCAACAGCAAGGTTGGGCGGCATTATTACAAAAAAAACTTAATGACAAAGATTATGAATATAAGGTTGTGAATGCGAGTATCAGTGGCGAAACCACTAGTGGTGGCTTAAGCAGACTGAACGCTAAGCTAGCGGAAACAAAGCCTGCAATCGTTATTTTAGCGCTAGGCGCAAATGATGGATTACGCGGATTACCTATTATAGAAATGACCGGCAATCTCAACGCGATGATTCAATCTAGCAAAAAATCTGGGGCAAAAGTATTATTGCTCGGGATGAAAATACCCCCCAACTACGGTCTTGGGTACACCAATGCCTTCACCCAAACTTACTCCCAGTTAAGCCGAAAGCAACAGGTTTCTCTTGTGCCATTTATGCTGGAAAATGTAGCAGCAAAAACGCAACTGATCCAAGAAGATGGCTTGCATCCTAATGCGCTTGGCCAACCAATTATTTTAGATAACGTCTGGCGGACACTAAAACCACTACTTAAAAAGTAAGATTGATTAAAAAAATATTAACCAATGTTAAATATCAGCTTCATGCCAAGTGATTTCAATACCCTGCTCTTGCGCAGTTGCCTGCAACTCATGCGCAATACCGATGCCAGGCACATAAGCCAGCGTATCTTGCCAATAAATCAACGGTAGAAATTCACGTCGCCAAGGTGGAATATTCGCTTCTTGCAACAAATGCTTAAGTGTGCGCGTGGGTCTTAATACATTCGGTTTAAAGCGTTCACCACCATAACGATTAGTGATCCTGAGTTTAGTCATGCCAAACTTAAGCGCCAAGCCCCCACCCAATACTTGCTTAAACTCCAATAGACCACCATTGGGTAAGGTTAACTGCGGCTCACCATTCCATACCAAATCAAACGCTTGTGTATTTTGGTCGTGAGATAAGTAAGCTCTTTTTTGAAAACGTTTAAGTGTTAAACCTTGCAATACTATGCTGATATTTGCATCTTGTTTAGCATTAAGTAATTGCTGGACTATCTCATCTAAATGCTCTGAGGTTGGCATTGCTAATTGATTTTTTGCAAACCACCAGCGTAAACTATTTTTTGCACGCGGCAGACTTAATTTGCTTAAGCCTGCCAAACATAGGCTATTTTTTTCCAGTAACTGCTCTATATCAATCTCGGCCAGCGCATCCAATAATTGATTGGCTTCGGCGATATGGGAAGCTGTTCTTGCCAATACTGACTTAATGGCCTGATGACGTGTTTCTAGCAGTGGCAACACCTCATGACGAACAAAATTACGTTCATATTGAGTGTCCTCGTTACTTTCATCTTCGCACCATGGAATATGGTGCAATGCAGCATAATCTTGTAAGGTTTTACGCGACACATTCAGCAAAGGCCGCAATAGACCTCTAGTGTTATCGACCTCTGCCATGGAGGACAAACCTTTTATGCCGGCACCCCTGAATAGTTGTAGCAACAGCGTTTCAGCTTGGTCGTCTTGATGATGTCCAGTGACAATATAGTCGGGTTGGTTTTTTGAACGACCCTCTGAATCTAACTTACAGTTAAATAGAGCCTCGTAGCGTAACTCTCTAGCGGCAGCTTCAATGCCTGATGGTGAGTTTTTATCCACACTCACAAAGGTTATTTGCAACGGCACATCAAGCATCTGGCATTGTTCCTCACAAAATGCAGCCCACTTATCTGCATTGCTACTTAAGCCATGATGCACGTGCAGGGCATGAAGCTCAAAAGGAAGGTTTTGTTTTGCCCGTGATAATAAATGCAGTAACACGGTAGAGTCTAAACCACCGCTTAAAGCCAGTAATAAATGCTGGCCAGCTGTTAAATGTGTCTTTAAGAAAGCATTTACTTGAAGTGCTAAAGAACACGTTGTCGTTATGGTGCCATCTAAACTGACACCATTACGGTTAAGCCTTTTTTTCAACAACTTCTTTGAATTTGCCATAGCCCATTAAGCGCTCATAGCGGGTAACTAATAACGTTTTGATTGATTTAGATTTGAGTTTTGTCAGTTCTTCTTTTAAGGCTGCACGTAAGCTTTGCATCACAACCTCTGGCGAGCGATGCGCGCCACCTAAAGGCTCTGACACAATACGGTCAACCAAACCCATCACTTTAAGGCGGTCAGCCGTAATTGCAAGTGACTCTGCTGCTATTGATGCTTTGTCTGCACTTTTGTATAAGATTGAAGCGCAGCCTTCCGGTGAAATCACCGAATAAGTGCCGTATTGCAGCATGAGTAATTGATCAACCACACCCAAAGCCAAAGCCCCGCCAGAACCACCTTCACCAATAATCACACCAATAATCGGTGTTTTAAGCTCTGCCATCACGTATAAATTACGCGCAATCGCTTCAGATTGACCGCGCTCCTCTGCACCAATCCCAGGATATGCACCTGGCGTATCAATTAACGTGATAATAGGGATATTGAATTTTTCAGCCAGTCGATAAAGACGCAAGGCTTTGCGATAACCTTCTGGACGCGGCATACCGAAGTTGCGATATTGACGCTCTTTCACATCACGGCCTTTTTGATGACCGATCACCATCACC
>JBDSHU010000235.1:0-4822 GCA_039918335.1 Methylotenera sp.
CTAAGTGTATTAAACCCACCGTTAAGCCCGGCAATCCATTTCAGTTTGAGCTTACGGCGGGTTTGTTTGAATAGCTCGGTTACATTTATTTGAGCCATATATTAAGAATTAAAGATTAAGAAAATTGTTTAGTAATGATTCAATGAAATCCAGTTTATTGAATAACTTGGTGCTTCACCGCGCCATTTGTTTTGTGGTGGTCACCATTCTTTTCTTTATGTTTGACCACTTGGCGGTCCAGCTTATCGGTGAGCATGTCAATAGCACTATACATATTGTCATTCTCGCAGGCGGCATGTAAATCGTTGCCTGGTACATGCAGTGTAGCCTCCACCTTTTGGGCAAGCTTTTCTACACTCATGGTGACTTTGACATCGATTACATGGTCAAAGTGGCTGCTAATTCGGGCTAATTTGCTTGTGACATAATCACGCATTGCAGGTGTAATTTCTAAATGAAGACCAGTTAATTGTAAATTCATGACTTACTCCTTTTCAAAGATGTTCTTGAGTCTGAGTAGCCTTAATTTCCAACCTTGCACATTTTCTTGATGCAGATGCTACAAAAAACTATTAAGGTTAAAAGTTTTTGGCGCTTCAAAACTTGTCGAACAATTTCAGTTTACTACTAAAAATTGCCTCTGTGCCACTGAAAAAAAGATATTTGTTGACGCTAAATTAAGCGTATAGTCTTTAGTAATAAGTAGTAAAAATCAAAAGTACACGTCTTAAACAAATTGTTTTTTCTAAGTCAGTTAAAGTGTTTTTCTCAAACTAGCTGGTGCAATGGTGAGAGATTCACGATATTTAGCAATAGTGCGGCGTGCTACAACAATGCCTTGCTTCGCCAATAGGTCGGTAATTTGATTATCAGAGTACGGCTTTTTAGGATTTTCTTCATCCACTAGCTGTTTAATCAAGGCGCGAATCGCAGTAGCAGAGCAAGTGCCGCCACTATCTGTTGCTACTGAACTACCAAAAAAGTATTTAAGCTCAAAAATACCACGCGGAGTGAGCATGTACTTACTTGTGGTCACCCGTGATATGGTAGATTCATGCAAGTCTAGCTCATCGGCAATTTCACGCAGTACCAATGGTCGCATGGCCACTTCGCCGTATTCTAAGAAATTGCGCTGACGGTCAACAATCGCTTGCGATACGCGCAGAATAGTGGAAAAGCGCTGCTGGATGTTTTTGATCATCCATTTTGCTTCCTGCATCTGGCTTTGTAAGTATTGACTAGAACTGTCGCGATTACGTTTTAGAATACTTGCATAAAGCTGATTGATTTTCAGTTTAGGAATGACGCCGTCGTTCAATGTGGCAATCCAAATACCTTTTACTTTTTTTACAATCACTTCATGCTGAATATAATGTTCAGAGCCGATGATGCTGAATTCACTACCAGGCCGCGGGTTCAAACTGGTAATTAATTGCTGCACGTTTTTTAACGTGGCTTCGTCGCATGTTAACTCTTTGCGCAGTTTTGTAAAATCGCGGCCGCCAAGCGCAGGTAAGTGATTTTTAGCGACTTCAGTCGCTAAGGCTAAATGCGGCGTATTTGAGGGCAATAGGCTAAGTTGCAATAGCAGGCATTCACTTAAATTGCGCGCACCCACGCCAATCGGGTCTAAATTTTGCACATGGCGTAGCGCTGTTTGTAGTTCCAAAGCGTCTATTTCAAGCTCTAACGGCATATTCTCTGCAATCTCTTCCAGAGACTCTTCTAAATAGCCGTCTTCATTAATGCTATCTACCAGCAGTAAGGCGAGCGTTTGATCACGTTCGGATAGTGGCATCAATTTCAGCTGAGACAATAAGTGTGCTCGTAAGCTAATTTGCAAGGTTTCTTGTTGCTTAAAGTCGCTGTCATCATCTGCAGGTGTGCTGTTTTCATCCCAGCGGCTGCCATTTGAAAATTCATCAAATTCGTCATTAAAATCATTTTGATAATCAGGTGTGCTGGCTTCAAAGTCAGTTGATTCTGATTGCTGGCTTACTTCAGTTTGGTTTGATTCAGCGGGGTTTGATTGAAAACTGTCTGAATCGCCCTGACTAGAATTTAGGCTAATTTCTGAAAACTCAGAATTAAAAGCTTCTCCATCTTCACTAATTGTTTGTGCGTTATCTTCTGCATTGCCTGCATTATTGAGGTTAACATCGTCAACACCATCTTCTGCGATATTGCCGTATTCATCTTCGCCATCACTGCCTCTTTCCAGTAATGGATTAGTCTGCATCAAAATATCAATTTCTTGATTCAACTCCAATGTTGAGAGTTGCAAGAGGCGAATCGCCTGCTGTAATTGCGGCGTAAGCGAGAGGTTTTGCGAAAACCTAAGTTGTAAACCTTGCTTCATAGACGGAAGTCTCTACCCAAATATACTTCGCGTACGCTTTCATTTTCAACAATTTCGTTGGGAATACCAGAGGCAAATACATGCCCTTGATTCACAATGTATGCACGGTCGCAAATGCCTAAAGTTTCGCGTACGTTATGGTCAGTAATGAGTACGCCAATACCGCGCGCACTCAAAAAACGGATTAATTTTTGAATATCAATCACTGCAATGGGGTCAATACCAGCAAATGGTTCATCTAGGAGAATAAAGCTAGGGTTCGATGCAAGGCAGCGTGCAATTTCTACGCGGCGACGTTCTCCGCCCGATAAACTTACGGCGGCGCTATCCCGAATGTGCGTGATATGTAAATCTTCCAGCAAAGATTCCAGTTTGTCATCCATCGCTGATTCAGGCATATCCTGTAATTCCAGTACGGCCATGATGTTGTCGGAGACCGATAGTTTACGAAAAATAGACGGTTCTTGTGGCAAGTAAGATAAGCCCATTCTAGCGCGCATATGAATAGGCATATGGCTTAAATCCTTTCCGTCTAATGTAATCCTGCCTGCATCTAACGGCACTAAGCCTACCATCATGTAAAAACTGGTGGTTTTACCAGCACCGTTTGGCCCTAATAAACCGACTACTTCGCCACTTTGTATATTTAATGAAATATCCTGTACTACCGTGCGGTCTTTGTATGATTTACGCAAATTTTCTACAATGAGTTCACTCATAATGGCTGGTTCTTATTCCGTTTTGTTCAATGTATAGGTTGTTAGCGCATTGTTTACTTGGATCAGGTTCATTTTGTTGCATTAGCAAGTTCTAAACTTCTGCTTGAACGAGCGTCTTTTAGAGATGTTTGAGCACTATTGCTTGTACTGGGGATACTAGTGCTGGGTTTTGCTGGAACAGGATTAGTTTTTGGATTGTCAGTTTCAGGCACTGTAGCCTTTTTGTTTTTTGGCTGAATAATTGCACGTACACGACCACTTGAGCTGTTAGACTTGTTGCCGCCTATTACTTCAGCATATTCAGAGTTCGCGTCATAGCTAATGTAATCGCCATGCACAATATCCTCGCCGCGTTTCACCCACGCTTTAGTATAAAGTTGTACTTTGTCCATGCGCCCATCGTATTCAATACGTTGCGCGCTGCCTTCCATAAATTCGTTTTTACCTTCGCGCTTTTGTTTAAAGGTCGTAGGGTTGCCTAGCGATGTGCTGTGCTGAAAACCTTCTTTGTCTTCGCGAACAATTAATTTATCCGCATGGATTACCAAAGTACCTTGCGTTAAAATCACATTGCCTGAGTAGGTGCTGATTTGCTTCGCATCATCTACTTTCACGCTGTCTGCTTCTAAATCAATGGGCTTATCACGGTCAGCTGATTCAGCATATGTGTATGCAGAAAAGCCTAATATCATGCTGCTCAACATTAAGCTTGTTAAGCGCGCAATCAGCTTATGTTTCAGGGTGGTTAAGTGCTTACTCATAGCGTCTCCGAATGCGCGCATTATTTGTATTAGGTTTAGAAGTTTTAGATTCAATCGTAGGTTTAGCGCGGCTGGCATTAGTAGTGTTTGGCTTTTTTGCTGCTGTTGCAGAGGATTGATCCATTTTTTTTGTCTTGGGTCTAGCGCTAGGGCGCTCATAATGGGCGCGTACTTTATGTAGTAATGTCACGGTATTCTTTTTCTTTTCATAAATCATGCCTGTCGCATAGATCACTGTTTTTGGCGCTTGTCGAATCACCACTGGGCTTTCAGTATGCACTAAATCTTCATTAGGGCGAATGTTCAACAGCTCTGTTTCTACAGTCATCTCACCTTTTCCTGCAAAGGCTTGACGGGTAATTTTTACATTATTAACCAGTTTTATATTTTCGCCATTACTGGACACATAGCCATGCAAGCCTTCAACCTGCGTGTAAGGCTTGCCTAGCGTAAATTGTGTATAACGTGCCTGTAGCAAATTAGTGGAGTCATCATCTGGAAAGTGTTTCATTTCTACCGCGGCTAATTTATATTGCAAACCGCCATTGATATCCGTTTGTGTGGTCACAAAATTGCTCATGATGTAATCAGGGTCATGACGGCTGCTGCCATCTATCTTAGGTAAAGTTGGCTGTACCGTGTTGTTAATCCAAAAAGTCAGTAATGCTAACAATGATAGCAATATCAGCGGAAAAACAATCGCCGAGCGTGCGTTTAACTTCATACGGCGCTACTTATAGTGGTTTGAATGTACATACGTTGATTATTTACAGTCTTATATGAACACTAGTTTGAAATCTGCGCTTGAGTTAAAAACTGCGCCATCTGTGCATCAAATGTACCCTGTGCCTGCATAATCATTTCACATACTTCACGTACAGCACCGTGGCCACCCATTTTTTTAGTGATGTAATGCGCATGTGTTAACACCAGCGCTGGTGAAGCTGGTACAGCAATCGCTAAGCCGCATTTAAGCATAGGCG
>JBDSHU010000236.1:0-3040 GCA_039918335.1 Methylotenera sp.
TACCTGTAATTTCAAGCAGCACTTTGCCAATTTGCAAATAATGAATTTGGTCTTTAAATAACGGTTTAATCGCTAATAAATTGATGCCAGAAATTACCAAATTTCGTCTAAATGTAGTCGCATTTAGTGGTGGTAGACGCATGATTTTCGCTATCACTTCAATATGCTCGGCTTGAATCAGCGTCACCTGCCTATTACTGACTTTTTTCGCAATATGTTTAGATTCAATCCCAAGCCTATCACCTTGCAAACCAACACCAGCAATTGCTGTTGAGCGCAACAGTTCAATTGCCGGCACACGTCGAGCAGGCCGCACAATAATCGACTCAAGCCTGCCTATTTGCGGCATCGTTGGCTAATTGATTGTAATGTTGATGTGTTGTTATCTTGCATAAGATTTGAGAGGGAGTTTAATCGCTGCCATTTTGACTGATAGCACTTTAATTGCACAACATACAAACACAATTTCTTTATATTTATTCACTATACGATATACTCACCAACAGACTAAAAAGTCTTTGCAGATTCAATATCAATATTGCATCATTCTGTTTCTTTCGTATGTTTTTTTAATTAATTAAGCTTAGCCATATTGTCCATACAAACCGCATACACCTCCTTTTCTAGCTTTTCCCAACAATCCCAACTACGGGAAGATAATACTTTGGGTGCCATCTGTTTTATTGATAATTCAGTCGATGGCAATACAACTGCCAGTACTGAAATACCCACCATTCAATTACATGCACCTATTTTAGATGGCTTAGGTGCAGGATGTGAAATATGGCTAAGCAACACCCGTCTTTGGGCAGACAAAACGTTAGCACACGGTAGCCAGCGTGACATTTCGTATCGATTTAATGACGAATTTCTATTTGGTGTCATTACATTGTCTGAATCGGCATTGGAAGATATTACAGACACATCAGCATTACAACGCATTACGGAATCCGCTTACCGCCAAGTTTTCGCACTGATGGATGAAATGAAATACCCCCATATTTATCGTTTTTGGAATTATATGGCGGACATTAATAAAGTTAGTCATGGGCTGGAGCGTTATCGTCAATTCAATATAGGTCGTAAGGATGCTTTTCTTGCCTGCAGTAATGCATCGAATATTCAGTTACCAGCAGCTTGTGCATTGGGTCTGACAGGTGGCCCGCTTAGCATTGCTTTCTTGCTTGGGCGTCAAGCACCAATCGCTATTGAGAATCCGCGCCAGGTCAGTGCTTACGAGTATCCTGAGGAATATGGCCCGCAAACACCGAGCTTTTCCCGCGCCACTTTATTGCACTCTGAACACGCTACACTCTTATTCATATCCGGCACAGCCAGTATTGTGGGTCATCAAACATTGCATACTACGGATGTAGTAGCCCAAACCAAAGAAACGTTAATCAACCTCGAAGCGGTAATTGCTGAGGCCAATCGAACAATAGGTGAAGTGAAATTTGATTTACGTAAGGGTTTTTTGAGGGTTTATATTCGTCGAACTGCAGATTTATCATTAATCCGCAATGAAATACATCGTCATTTAGGTGACACAATTACAGCTGTATTTATACAAGCGGATATATGCCGTCAGGAGCTATTACTAGAAATAGAAGCGACTGCTGAGTGCGTATCTGAAAGCTTGTCTACTTAAATATAACCATGTTCAATAGCATCATTAAACATGGATTAGCATTACCCCTTTTAGTTTACGACTATTTCGTGCTGTATCTTGGCTTACTCTGGCTAGGGTTTCTAAGCTTGAGCTGGACGCTGGTTGCTACTTTACTTTACCCAATATTACCTAAACGCTATGCAATCCGTTTAGGCCGTTATGCAATCATGCTTAGTTTTCGCGCTTATCTTGCAAGCTTGAGCGCCTCAGGTCGCTGTAGTTTTGATTTAACTGAGCTGGATACATTACGAAATGAAACGTCGCTGATTATTGCGCCTAATCATCCTTGCCTGCTTGATGCGGTCATGATCATTTCGCGATTGCCGAATGTCGCTTGCGTCATGAAATCTGAGTTAATGAACAATATTTTTCTTGGCGCTGGAGCGCGTCTGGCCCGTTATATCCGTAACGAGCCAATACGCCAAATGACACTGGAAGCCAGTGAAGATTTTAAAACGGGTAGTCACCTGCTTTTATTCCCAGAAGGTACTCGCACTACTCACCTGCCTATCAATGCTTTAAAAGGTAGCATCGCGCTAATCGCCTTAAAAGCCCATGTGCCAGTGCAAACCGTATTGATAGAGACCAACTCACCCTATCTCAGCAAAGGCTGGTCATTATTTCGCAAGCCTGTTATGCCCGTCAGCTATAAAATAAGACTAGGTAAACGCTTTGACCCACCG
The DNA here is from genome assembly GCA_039918335.1 of Methylotenera sp. Lineage (GTDB taxonomy): Bacteria > Pseudomonadota > Gammaproteobacteria > Burkholderiales > Methylophilaceae > Methylotenera. The sequence continues at coordinate 2,353 of JBDSHU010000236.1, forward strand.
GAAAATAGCCATAGTTTCATGACAGAGCTCGAAGACTACTTTTTACACGCGCTACCTTCAATACAACAACCTTATACACAAACCTAATGTTTCCTTCCATCGCTATACAAAATAAAGATTCGTTTGACCTTACTTCAAAGGAAACAACTTTGTCATGATTACAACTTCCACAAGCCATATCGTTCTCATCCCTAGCTACAATCCAGGACCTAAAGTATATGAGACCGTGCGTGCAGCACGTGAATACTGGAATCCAGTATGGGTAGTGATAGACGGAAGTACGGACGGTTCAGAGGTTACTTTACAAACTATGGCAGCAGAAGATGCTGGCTTGCGTGTGATTCATTTACCACATAACAAAGGCAAGGGAGGAGCCGTATTGCATGGGCTGGATCAAGCTGCCGCTGAGGGATTTACACATGCGCTCACTATGGATTCAGACGGGCAACATCCGCCGGATCTGATTCCCGCCTTCATGGCTGAATCCATTAAACAACCCAATGCAATGATTTTAGGCATGCCGATATTTGATGCCAGTGCGCCGAATATACGTGTGCAGGGACGAAAACTATCTAACTGGTGGGCCAACGTGGAGACCTTGTGGGCAGGTATCGGTGATTCACTGTTCGGTTTTCGCGTTTATCCTATACACCCTTTAAGAAAGGTCATGCGATATCAACCTTGGATG
>JBDSHU010000237.1:0-2647 GCA_039918335.1 Methylotenera sp.
AATGAGTGCACCCGTTTTTAAGTGGTGCATTGTTTCAAGTTCTGTTTGTGTGAGCGGTTTTCCAACTGAGGCTAAATCAATCGCCTGCCCACCAGCCATGCCTGTAGAGCCGGTGGCTTTAGCTAAAGTATTGAGCATCCTAATTTGTTGGGCAGCTTCTGTGCATAAGTTGGCTTGAGACAGCACTTCAAAAGCCAAGCTTTGTAGCGCATCGCCAACTAATAATGCTGTGGCATCATCATATTGTTTATGATTGCTAGGCTTACCGCGGCGTAAATCGTCGTCGTCCATACATGGCATATCGTCATGCACTAATGAATAGGCATGTATCAATTCAACTGCACTAGCGGCCGCATCTGCTATACCTGAGTCTGTTTGGCAAAGTTCAGCTGCTGCGTAACACAATAACGCACGCACACGCTTGCCGCCACCTAATGCACTGTAGCGCATCGCACTGTGCAATACTTGTGGCGCTAAATCAGCTGTTGGCAAAGTCTGGTCTAGCACCTGTTCAATTTGCACTTGCTTAGCTTGTGCCCAAGCTGAAAAATCTAACATGGTTGAAGCGGTCATTTTCAAAGACGTCATTATTCGGGCTGAAATGGCGTTAACTGATTTTTATCATTCAGCATTTGTACTTGCTGTTCTACGTTTGCCAGTGATTTTTGACAAAACTGGAGAAGAGCATTGCCGCGTTTATACGCAGCCAATGATGCTTCCAAAGGCATTTGACCAGATTCCATTTGTGCAACGATGCTTTCAAGCTCAGCGAATGCCTGCTCAAAATTTTGCTGAGTTTCAGAGGTGGAGTTAGCTGTGGTTTTGCTATTAGTTGCAGACATAATAATAATCAATGGGTATTAGGCTTCTATTCTACCAAATCCTGCTGCAAAACCCGCTGTAAAAAATCCCGAATATCACTAATCTCTTGAGCACATAGTGAATGCGCCATGTTGTATTCATGCCAATTGACGAGATATTGACTACTTTGTAGCGTAGCAAGTGAAACTTTTGCACTTTCTATGGTAATCACCTCATCAAAAATACCGTGTGCCATAAAGATAGGTAGCTTTGCATTGGCCGAGTTTGCTTCGGCTACTAATGTAGATTTAAGTGGCAAATAACAAGACAACGCTAATACACCAGCCAGTTTTTTGGGGTAACGCAGTGCAGTATGCAAGGCTAGGGCACCGCCTTGTGAAAATCCAGCAAGCACAATCTGTTCAGCAGGAATGCCTTTGTCAATTTCTAATTGAATCAATGTGTTAATGTAATTTTGACTTGCTCGAATGCCGGACTCATCTTCTTTGCTGATAGGCGTTAATCCATATACATCATACCAAGCTGGCATGATGTAACCACTATTACGGGTGATTGCCATCTCTGGCGCATGTGGCAAAATAAATCGTACATTGGGTAATTTTAGTTCATGCACTATTGATTCAAAATCATAGCCATCCGCCCCTAAGCCATGTAACCAAATCACACTGGCATTAATTTTGCTGGAATTACTAGTAACTATTTCTAAAGGTGGTTTCATCGTGTAAAAAGTGTAGTGGTATGAATGTGAAGTTTTGTAAATTAAAGCGGGTAATGACTAGATTGCTTTTAAAACAATAATATATGCGATAAGCTTTAAAAGCTAATGAAATCATAGCATTAAAATCAGCATCACTAAAAAAACTACAAGAAAAACTATTTATAAAATGCAAATAAAAATATTAGGCTGTAGCGGCGGAATAGGCGGTGAGTTACTTACTACCTCTATGCTGGTGGATCATGACATTTTGATTGATGCCGGCACTGGTGTTGGCGATTTATCAATGGAAGAGCTGCTAGCAATTGACCACATTTTTGTCACACACTCACATTTAGATCATATCGCTTTTATTCCTTTATTGTTAGATACCGTCATGGGCATACGCACAAAACCTGTAACGGTACACGCTACTCAAGAAACGTTAGCAACGTTGTGCACTCATATTTTTAATTGGAAAGTATGGCCAGACTTCAATGCGATTCCAGATAAAATTCAACCATTTTTACTTTATAACGAAGTAAAGCTAGATGAAATGATTAACATACACGGTCGGAAATTTACGCCCATACCCGCTAATCATGTGATTCCAGCAATAGGCTATCAAGTAGATAGTGGTGAAAATAGCTTGGTTTTTACCGGGGATACTACGGTGTGCGACGAACTGTGGAGAAAAGTTAATGAGATTGATAACCTCAAATACCTCATTATAGAAACTGCATTCAGCAATAGCGAATATGAGCTTGCAGCCTTGTCTATGCATTTATGTCCTGCAACTTTAGCCACTGAACTCAGTAAACTTAAAATCAAACAAAATGCCACTTTTGCAAATAATCAAGTAGAGGTATTTATTACACATCTAAAACCTGGTGAAAGCGAAATTATTATGCGGGAAATTGCAGAAAGCGGTTTAACGCCTTCTCCGCAAGCACTCAAAAACAATCAGGTATTTCATTTGTAAATTTGGTAATAGTATTATTTCCATCAGAACCTAATGCATTAACTTTATAAAGCGAATTGATGGCATGGCAATAAATGGCACTATAGATTTTAATCACATGTTCAATCAACTAGAACCTATTGTTAGGCTGTCTACAAGCCGCAAGCAAG
>JBDSHU010000238.1:0-3960 GCA_039918335.1 Methylotenera sp.
GTACAGTTTTAGCGGATAACACCAGTATGAACGTGCGGCTTGACCCGTTAACTTTAAGTCAGTTAACTTCAAACTTGGCGACGCGTCAGCTGCTACGCGTGATTGTGGATAGTTGCTTGCAGACGCCAGCCGACGCTAAAATGTTGGACGCAGCAATGATTAAGTCCAGTCCAGTGATGATTGCCTATGCGACTGATCTTAATAATAGCGCTACGGCACTAATAAGTGCGGGCGCTACTTTATTACATTTGCCTCATACTGATGGGCGTGTGGATTTAAAAGCGCTACTCAAGCATTTAGCACAAATTGATATTAACGAAGTGTTGCTGGAAGCGGGGCAGGGCTTGAATGGTGCATTTTTAAGCGCTAATTTAATCGACGAATTTATTTTTTACTATGCGCCTAAGTTGATGGGTGCTGATGCTAAAGCGATGTTTGCTATTCCCGAATTAACTGAAATGCATTTAGCCACTGACTTGCAAATTTTGGATGTACGCCAAGTTGGGCAAGATATTCGGCTGCGCGTCAAGCCTGTTAAGGCCGTAAGCTAACTATTTCCAATTATCGCCATGCTCATTGATACCCATTGCCATCTTGATGCTGCTGAATTTGATGCTGATAGAAACAAAGTGGCATTGCAGGCCTTGCAGCAAGGCGTATCAAATATTGTAATACCCGCTGTGGCGCGCAATAACTTTGATACCGTTATTGCGATATGTAATCAGCATAAACATTGCGCATACGCGCTTGGCATTCATCCTATGTGTGTGGATGGTGCCACTCCGCAAGACATAGAGACGTTAAAAACTTACATAGCAAAAAATAATCCAATTGCCATCGGCGAAATTGGCCTTGATTATTTCGTCACTAAAACCAATATTGAAAAACAAACCTACTTTTTGACTGAGCAACTCAAAATTGCCAAGCAACATGATTTACCTGTGATATTGCATGTGCGCCACGCCGTGGATGATGTGTTGAAATATGTGCGTCGCTATGAAATTAAAAGTGGTATTGCCCATGCATTTAACGGTAGTTTTCAACAGGCTGAGCAATTTATCGGCTTAGGATTCAAACTTGGCTTTGGTGGCGCGATGACCTATAGTCGTGCATTAAGAATTCGTGAACTTGCAACAAAACTGCCTTTAGAGGCAATTGTTTTAGAGACAGATTCACCGGATATTCCACCAGAATGGATAGGCACAAAGGGGAGAAATACCCCGCTGGAATTACCGAAAATCGCACAAGTTTTAGCCGATTTAAGAGGGGTAAATGTCTCGGAAGTCCTTGAAATTACTAGTGCCAACGCCTTAAAAATATTACCGAAACTACTTGACTTATGCACACCACCTAATCCATTACTTTAACTATGGTAAAAAAACCTTTGCAATCAATGGTGATTATTTAAGTGATTGATTACTAACAAGTAAATATTAGGTTAAAATTTAAGCGATTTGAAAAAACCCTTTAAAATTGGCATGTTACAAATTGAAGTCACAATTATTCACAGAGTTATCCACAGATAATGTGGAGAGTATTTTTAACTTCAGGGAACTTTTTAAAAGTCAACTTTTGAATGATTTATTTTTATGATCGTTAACCGACAAGCCTACCGCACCATATGGCCAAATACGCAAGCTGACTGTGTCGAAATCATCGACCAAACCAAGTTGCCATTTGCCTTTGAGATTGCACACATCCGTAATTTGCAGGAAATGATTGTTGCGATTAAAACCATGCAAGTGCGAGGTGCGCCTCTCATTGGAGCCGCTGCGGCCTATGGAATAGCATTGGCGCTTGAGCAGAGGGCTGATGATGTGTCTTTGCATGATGCCGCCGAACAATTGATACAAAGCCGCCCGACGGCAGTAAATTTAAAGTGGGCGGTTCAGCGCATGTTAAAGGTATTGTTGCCTTTACCGGATGCCGACCGTAAAACTGCAGCATGGGCTGAAGCAGCAGCCATCTGTGAAGAAGACGTGTTGCTCAACCAGGCAATCGGACAGCATGGACTAGGTTTGATTCAGGCTTTAATGCCTGATAAAAATAAGCAGTTTAATATTCTGACCCATTGCAATGCAGGTTGGCTGGCTACTGTGGATTATGGCACGGCCTTAGCGCCTGTTTATGCTGCACATGATGCAGGCCTGGCTGTGCATGTGTGGGTGGATGAAACGCGCCCGCGCAACCAAGGCGCCAGTTTAACTGCGTGGGAGTTAGCGCAGCATGGCGTACCGTACACGGTGATTAGCGATAATGCCGGCGGGCATTTAATGCAGCATGGTCAGGTTGATATGGTCATGGTAGGAGCTGACCGGGTGACCGGTACCGGTGATGTGTGCAATAAAATCGGTACTTATCTTAAGGCATTGGCTGCGATTGATAATAACGTACCGTTTTATGCTGCAGTGCCGTCCCCTACGATAGACTGGACCATTCAAGACGGTATTCAAGAGATTGAAATCGAAGAGCGTAGCCCTAATGAATTGGCTTATATGACAGGCAGGCTGGCAAATGGGGAAGTCGCTGAAGTTAATGTTTTTCCAGCGGGTACACAGGTCGCTAATCCTGCATTCGATGTAACGCCAGCACGCTTAGTAACGGGTATTATTACTGAACATGGCATATACACCCCGCATCAACTTAAAACGATGCAACTCAAAGTGGTGCAAAGTTAATTATGCAAAATTCACGTGAACAATTGCTAACGATCAGCCAGCAGCTCAGTGTTAGTGGGTTGAACCGTGGTACTTCAGGCAATGTGAGTATCCGCGTGAGTAATGCAGCAGGTCAGGCGGGATTTTTAATCACACCGTCAGGCATGGCGGTGGATAAAATGACACCGATTGATATGGTATGGATGGATTTTGCAGGAAATGCGAGCGGTACACGTCAGCCATCCAGTGAATGGCGGTTTCATTTGGATATTCTGGAGTCTAGGCCAGAAGTAAACGCGGTGATTCATACGCATAGTATGTTCGCTAGTACATTCAGTACTTTCCGCCGCGATATGCCAGCCTTCCATTACATGATTGCCTTAGCTGGCGGTGATAGCATTCGTTGTGCGCCTTATGCTTTATTCGGCAGTCAGCAGTTATCTGATAATGCTGTACTCGCCTTGCAGGGGCGTAAAGCTTGCCTGCTTGCTAATCACGGCATGATTGCAGTGGGCGAATCGCTGGAAAAAGCATTTTACATTACCCAAGAAGTAGAAACCTTATGTGAGCAATATCTACGTGCATTGCAAGTGGGCGAACCTTATATTTTAAGCCAGCAAGAAATGATAGAGGTGCAAGAAAAGTTTAAAGAGTATGGCAGTTGGGCTGAAAAAACGGTTAAGTAGCCGCTATAAACTTTATTTTGGCATAACGTTTTGAGAGGCCTCTGTTTTGCGGTAAAATCACTTCCCGTCTGCAACAAATAATAAGTACCTTTCCATGACCAAATATGTATTCGTAACCGGCGGTGTAGTTTCCTCTCTTGGTAAAGGTATCGCCGCCGCCAGCCTAGGCGCAATCTTAGAATCACGTGGTATCAAAGTGACCATGTTGAAGTTAGATCCCTACATTAACGTTGACCCTGGCACCATGTCGCCTTTTCAGCACGGTGAGGTTTTCGTCACCGATGATGGTGCTGAAACCGATCTGGATCTAGGCCATTACGAGCGCTTTATCAGCCAGCGCATGGCGAAGCGCAATAATTTCACTACCGGTCAAATCTACGAAACCGTGATTAAAAAAGAACGTCGCGGTGAATACCTAGGCAAAACCGTACAAGTCATTCCACATATTACCGATGAAATTAAAGCCCATGTTAAACGCGGTGCCGAAGGTGCCGATGTTGCGATTGTAGAGGTCGGCGGCACAGTGGGTGACATCGAGTCATTGCCGTTTCTTGAAGCGATTCGCCAGATGGGTTTTGAAGAAGGTAAAACCAACGCCTGTTACATCCATTTAACCT
>JBDSHU010000239.1:0-4162 GCA_039918335.1 Methylotenera sp.
AGCCCTTTGAATATTTTTACAAGTAAAAATGCACCCGCCAATCCTCATCAAAAATATTTGGATGATCCTGCATTTCGTCAGTTTTTTGGCGATCAATTAGACGGCATGGACGGACCAGCTCAACCTGAAAACAGTTTAGGCTCCGGTGTTATTGTCAGTGAACAGGGATTGATTTTAACTAATAACCATGTCGTAGCTTTAGCCGATGAAATAGAAGTGGCACTGTCGGATGGCCGAAAAATGAGCGCCAAAGTAGTAGGAACTGATCCCGATACGGATCTAGCAGTCATTAAAATTGAGGCCGAAAACTTACCTGCAATTACTTTTGCCAGCTCTGATAAGTTAAGTGTGGGTGATGTAGTACTCGCCATTGGCAATCCATTTGGGGTTGGGCAAGCTGTGACGCAAGGTATTGTCAGTGCGCTGGGGCGTAGCCATCTGGGCATTAACACCTTTGAGAACTTCATTCAAACTGATGCTTCGATCAATCCAGGCAACTCAGGAGGTGCATTGATTGATACCGAAGGTAATTTAGTGGGCGTAAATAGTGCTATTTATTCACGTAGCGGCGGCTCCATGGGTATCGGCTTTGCTATTCCTGCAACATTGGCACGCCAGGTCATGGAACAAATTGTCACACAAGGTAATGTAACGCGTGGCTGGGTGGGTATTGAGGCGCAAGATATTACACCGGAGTTGGCCGAATCGTTCAAGCTTAATATTACACAGGGTGCATTAATCGCTGGCGTATTAAGCAATAGCCCGGCAGACAAGGCAGGGCTACGCGCAGGGGATATTTTATTAGCCATTGATGGCAAGCCAGTCGTAGATAGCGGCAGCATGTTGAACATAATTGCGGGCTTGATTCCTAATAAAAAAGCCATCCTCAAAATTGCACGTGCTGAAAAAACAATCGATATCACCGTAATTATTGGTAAACGACCTAAACCAGTGCTGGATAGCGAATAGAACTTAGTTAGGGAAAATCTCTTAATTCAGGAAGAATATGGAAGTTGATATTAGGCTGGCGGTAAAATTTTAGGCTCTGGCGTTTGCTTAGTAAACTTTGCGACGATGATACCTAGCTCATACAAGAGCCACATAGGCACAGCCAGCATGAACTGAGAGATGATATCAGGCGGGGTAAATATGGCACCAATCACAAAGGCGCCTACGATGACATAACCACGTGCTTTTTTTAACATTTTCGTGGTCACCCAACCAAAGCGTACAGCCATCACTACGGCAATTGGTATTTCAAATGCAATGCCAAATGCAAAAAATAACGTCATTACAAAATCTAAATAATTACCAATATCCGTCATTACCGCCACACCCGCTGGCGCTGACCCTACAATAAAGCCAAACACAACGGGAAATACTAAAAAATAGGCGAACGTCATACCCATTAAAAATAGGAAGCTACTGGCGATTATCATCGGAATCATGAATTTTTTCTCATGCGCATACAAGCCTGGCGCCACAAATGCCCATACTTGATACAAAGTGTGCGGCAACGACACAATAAAAGCCGCCATCATTGCCACTTTCATCGGTACAAAAAACGGGGTTGTCACTGCTGTTGCAATCATTTGCCCACCCGCGGGTAATTTACTTAAAAGCGGCGCGGCAAGTAATGCGTAAATTTTGTTGGCAAACGGGAAAAATGCAATGAAAACGACAATAAATCCAATCACAATGCGCAACAATCGATCGCGCAATTCAATTAAATGTGAAATAAAGTTATCGGTGGGCGTCACGTGGCGTGCTTATGTTTTACTTAGGTATTTTTACTTCAAGTGTTTTTATTACAGGCTTTTGACTATCTTCAGCAGTAGCTTCTGAAATAGTTTTATTAGCTACATTTTTATCTTCAACAGTGACTCCTTGAACATCTGTCTCTTGAAAATCTAATTCACGAGTCAATACATCAGCTTTACGCTGAAGAGTAGCTTCTGTTTTAGTGACAGTTTCCTGAATCTCTTGCTGTAACTGTTGCAATTCTTCAAATCGTACTTCACGATTCACTTCTTCTTTCACTTGTGCTACATATCTTTGCATACGCCCAGTCAGTGCGCCCAATGTACGCGCCACTTTAGGCAATTTTTCTGGGCCAATGACAATCAGTGCAATCACCGCAATCACCATTAACTCAGAAAAAGAAACATCAAACATAAAGGTTAAGACTTAATAAAAAAAAGTATTGACTGAAATTTTACTTGGTTTTGCTAGCGGTAATTGCTTTCGGTTTAGCAGTGGTAGCTTTTTTTACAGTAGGTTTTTTAGCAACTGGCGCTCTCTTTTTAGGCGCTGCCTTTACTGCTGCTTCAGCTTCTATTAAATTAGCAGACGTATCATTCTTGATAGTATTCAGTTCATCGGTATCTAACCCAGCCTTTTCTGCACCCATCGCATCTTTAAAGTTTTTGACTGCACCGCCCACATCACCACCCATGTTACGCAGTTTTTTAGTGCCGAATATCAACACCACTATTAATAATACAATCAACCAATGCCAAATGCTAAATGAACCCATGTTGATGCTCCTAAGAAATAATTTTTCTGACGATAATAAATTCTGCGTTAGGTTTTAGGAAGCTTATCGCTACCACCGAACACATGAAAGTGAATATGGAATACTTCCTGCCCACCATCTGCACCCGTATTAATCATAGTACGAAAGCCTGTTAGCCCCTGCTCTTGCGCTAGCTTAGGTGCTAATAACAGCATCTTACTTAATAAATGCTGATGCTGTATATCGCAACTGGCCAAGCTTTCTACATGCAGCTTAGGCACGATCAAAAAATGTACTTTTGCTAACGGACGAATGTCGTTAAACGCAATGACCTCATCATCTTCATAGATTTTTTTAGATGGAATACTGCCATTAACGATTTTACAAAAAATACAATCTGTAGTCATTATTCTACCCTAGCTGCTTTTTCGGCAATGCCTGACAACCCCTCACGCCTCGCCAACTCATCTAGTACATCTTGCGGCTTTAAACCAGCGTGTGCTAACATCACCAAGGTATGAAACCATAAATCTGCAGTTTCATAGATCAGCTGCTCTTTGTCATCATTCTTGGCTGCAATAATCGTTTCAGCGGCTTCTTCACCGACTTTTTTAAGTATGCTGTCCATGCCTTTAGCATACAGTTTTGCGACGTAAGATGAGTTCGCATCAGCGCTTTTGCGCTGCTCTAGCAACTCACTTAATCTATTTAGTACATCATTCATATTTGTAAGTTTCAGGCTAATAAATATCTTTTGGGTCTTTAATGACGGGCTGGTCAATCAACCAGTTTTCATTCTCTAATTTCTTAAAAAAGCAATTATGGCGGCCGGTATGACATGCAATGCCACCTACCTGTTCCACTTTAATCAATACGACATCTTCATCACAATCTAGCCTGATTTCATGCACGTTCTGCATATGACCAGATTCTTCGCCTTTGCGCCATAGTTTATTGCGTGAACGTGACCAGTACACGGCTTGTTTAGTCTCATTCGTCAATTGCAAAGCTTCGCGGTTCATCCACGCAAACATGAGTATACGGCCAGTGTCATGTTCTTGGGCGATGACCGGTACTAAACCATTCGCATCCCAATTTACTTCATCTAACCAACTCATAGCCTGACTTCTATTCCATGTTGTGCCATATATTCTTTTGCTTGCTTGACTGTGTATTCACCGTAGTGAAAAATACTGGCGGCTAGTACCGCATCTGCACCGCCATTTTTTACGCCATCCACCAGGTGTTGCAAGTTCCCAACCCCGCCAGAAGCAATGATCGGCACATCCACTGCATCTGAAATCGCACGATTTAACGGATTATTAAAACCAATTTTTGTACCGTCACGATCCATACTAGTGATTAATAACTCTCCTGCGCCTAGGCTAGCCATATATTCGGCCCATTTTACCGCGTCTAATCCTGTTGCTTTGCGTCCGCCATGGGTAAATACTTCCCACTCGAAGGGTTGATTGTCTACTTTTTTAGCATCTATCGCTACCACTATACATTGAGAGCCAAAACGACTTGCCGCATCCGCCACCATTTGTGGGTTTAATACGGCTGTGGTGTTAATACTTACTTTATCGGCGCCAGCATTAAGCAAACGGCGGACATCTTCAACCTCACGCACCCCGCCGCCCACTG
>JBDSHU010000240.1:0-3979 GCA_039918335.1 Methylotenera sp.
ACAAACACACCCGTTGCTAGCGCGCCGAATATCCCGCCGACTGCGTGAACACCAAATACATCTAGCGCATCATCGTAACCAAACATGTATTTCACTTTAGCTACAAAGAAGTAGCACAGTGGTGAAACAAGTAAACCGATCGCAATTGCGCCCATCGGGCCTACAAATCCACACGCAGGTGTAATAGCCACTAAGCCAGCAACAGCACCAGAGGCACCACCCAACATAGAAGGCTTACCTTTAAGTAGCCATTCTGAGAATGTCCAAGATAAAGTAGCAGCGCCCGTTGCAATCATTGTATTTAATAAGGCTAAAGCAGCATAACCGTTAGCTTCAAGATTAGAACCTGCATTGAAACCGAACCAACCCACCCATAGTAAGGCAGCGCCAGCCATGGTTAAAGTCAAGCTATGAGGAGTCATTGCTTCTTTACCGTAACCGATACGTTTACCTAACATGATTGCAGCTACAATACCTGCAACACCGGCATTAATATGCACTACAGTACCGCCTGCAAAGTCTAATGCGCCTTTAGCCCATAACCAGCCTGCATTTGCAAGCACAGTTTCTAGTGATGCAGCATCTGTAATCGCATCAGGACCATCCCAATACCAAACCATGTGCGCCATTGGTAAATAAGCAAATGTGAACCATAAGACCATGAATGCTAAAACAGCAGAGAACTTCATGCGCTCAGCAAATGCACCAACAATCAACGCTGGTGTAATAGCCGCAAAGGTCAATTGGAACGCAACAAACACTAGTTCAGGAATGTAAACACCTTTACTGAATGTCGCACCAATTGAATCTGGTGTAATGCCTGCTAAAAACGCTTTACTTAGACCGCCAAAGAATGGATTTCCACCCGTAAAGGCAACGCTGTAGCCATAAAGTGCCCAGAGTACACCCATCAGCGAGAAAATCACAAAAGTTTGCATGAGGATTGAAAGCATATTTTTTTGACGCACTAAACCACCATAAAATAAGCCCAAACCTGGAATTGCCATCAGTGTCACTAACACCGTAGCAATTAACATCCAAGCCGTGTCGCCTTTATTTGGAACTGGTGTTGGTGCGGCAGCAGCTTCAGCAGGTGCCGCTTCTGTCACGGTTACTGTTTCAACAACAGTTGCAGCAGGTGCTGCTTCAACTGGTGCAGCAACTTCAGGTGCAATGACTGCAGCCGCCGCATCAGCTGCTGGTGCGCCATCTTCAGCGAATGAATTGACTGTAAAACCAAAACCTAGCGTTGTGACCAACGCGAGCATCGAAAGTATTTTTTTCATTATCATCCCCTTATAGCGCTTCTACGCCGGTTTCACCGGTGCGGATGCGATAAACTTGTTCGAGATTAAAGACAAAAATCTTGCCATCACCAATTTTGCCAGTGGCTGCTGATTTTTCAATCGCATCCACTACTTGGTCTAACAAATCGTCTTTAATTGCGACTTCTAATTTAACTTTTGGCAAAAAATCTACTACATATTCAGCACCGCGATACAGCTCAGTGTGCCCTTTTTGGCGACCAAAACCTTTTACTTCAGTGACAGTGATGCCTTGTACGCCAATGGCGGATAATGCTTCACGAACCTCATCAAGCTTAAATGGCTTGATTATTGCAGATACAAATTTCATGAGTGCCTCCTAAATAATGTAATTTTGCGGCAGAAACCTACACAGTTTCTACCGCATATTACCAGTAATACCTACTTGCGAAATTACAACGTTTTTTGAACGAATACTGTGAATTGCTCATCGGCAATTCCGCCGCCTGCATAGAGCGCATCGCCGTAAAATGAGTCACGACCATTTGTGTCAGTGTAGTAACCACCAACGTTAACACCGTTGCTCCATGATTTAGTCACACCAAGTTTGTAATCTGTGTATGAACCTAAATCATTTTTAGCGCCTTCAGTTTTACCGCTGAAATCTTGACGACCAACGTGCGCGTTAATAGTGTAGCCACTTTCGCCAATTGGATAATTAGCATTTAATTCAGCGTAATATGACCCGTCTGCATTTTTCAAACCAAATGCACCATCAGAAGCTACAACAGATAACTTCGCTTGTAACCATTTGTATGAAAGTGAGCCGTATACTTCAGTCGTTTCAGCATTTCTAAATGCTGGGTTAACCATATCGCCTGGATAGATGTATTGGAGTAAACCAACGTTATAGCCAATGCCTGTTTCACCGATAGTGCTTGCGTAACCACCATAAACATCGAACTCTAAGCTAGAGTTTTGGTAAACGCCGCCATCTTCTAACCAACTGATATTTGAACCCCAAACACCGGCGTATAAACCGCTACTGTGTGAATAATCCATACCGCCTTGAATCGCTGGGCGTTGTGAAGTTTGTGTTAAACCGCGGAAAATATATTGGCTGTATAGACCCATGTTATAAGTGAATGTATGCGGTGATGCTGGCTCTGCAGCCGCTGGTGCAACATCTTCCGCAAACGATACTGCTGGCATGTAAAGCGCACCTAATACCGCCGTTAGTAATAGTGATTTACGCATATTGCTTAACTCCTAATTATTATTGAACAAAAAATACAATCAAAGGCGTAAGCAAGGCATATGCCAACTTAAATTTTCTTTATAATCAATGACATAATATTGTAACAATCACGTTCAGCTTATGTAATAACACCTTAAAACCTGCTAAACTTAGCTTCAATATTCATTAAATGTAAGGAAATTATATGTTTAGTTCAGATAAGTTAAATGAAATATCTAATAAAATCAGAGGGATAGTAAATGACTCTCCATTGGCAGACGTTGAAAAAAACATTAACGCACTATTAAAGGGCGCGCTCACCAAAATGGAGCTTGTTACGCGTGAAGAGTTTGATGTTCAAGCGGAAGTGTTGCGCAACACGCGTGAAAAACTCACATTGCTTGAACAAAAATTGAGTGAACTGGAGTCTCAGATTAAGCAGTAGCTTTGGTTTTCAATGTGCCATTCATATAACAATTATAAAGTAAATAAAATGAGCCTCGCCGTACTTTACAGCCGCGCCTTGAGCGGTATGGATGCACCAGAAGTGGTGGTTGAGGTGCATCTTGCCAATGGGTTACCCAGCTTTACGATTGTTGGCTTGCCCGAAGCTGAAGTCAAAGAGAGTAAAGACCGTGTGCGTGCTGCTTTGCAAACCGCACAGTTTGAATTCCCAGCGCGGCGCATTACGGTGAACCTAGCACCAGCAGACTTACCGAAGGAAAGCGGACGTTATGATTTACCGATTGCGTTAGGGATATTGGCGGCTTCTGGGCAGATTCCTACTGAGCCGTTAAGTCGTTATGAATTTGCAGGTGAATTGGCGTTAACTGGGGAGTTACGCCCCATACGTGGCGCTTTAGCCATGACTTCCAGCATGATGCGTAGTCAGAATCATTCAGCTAGTCAGCATACAGCACAAAATGGCTTGTCTAATGTCACGAATAGCGTACCAAAACGCGCGTTTATTTTGCCCCAAACTAGTGCAGCGGAAGCGGCGCTCGTGCGTGAGGCGGTTATTTATCCTGCAAAATCGCTGTTGGAAGTATGTGCGCATTTAAGTGGTCATACTGCGTTAACGCAATTAGAAGCTACGGAGAGTTTTTCAGAAATTACCTATCCAGATTTTAGCGATGTAAAAGCGCAAAGCATGCCTAAGCGTGCGCTAGAAATTGCTGCAGCTGGCGGTCATAGTGTGATTTTAAGCGGCCCGCCAGGCACAGGCAAAAGTATGTTGGCGACACGTTTTGTCGGCATACTGCCTGCCATGACAGAAGCTGAGGCACTTGAGTCGGCAGCAATACAATCGCTAAACGGAGGCTACAAGCTGGAAAACTGGAAACGCAGGCCTTATCGCGCGCCGCACCACACGGCATCAGGCGTGGCATTGGTCGGCGGTGGTTGTCACTTCCAGAAATTATTGCGACTTTCTAGAAATAGGTGCGACAGATTATTAGCATTTAAATCAGATTTACGG
>JBDSHU010000241.1:0-4297 GCA_039918335.1 Methylotenera sp.
GCTTATTGATGACATTGCTACAATTTTGGATGATGTTTCTGTCATGACTAAAGTAGCAGCAAAAAAAACGGCAGGCGTACTCGGTGATGATTTAGCGTTAAATGCTCAGCAAGTTTCTGGTGTAAACGCAGATAGAGAGTTGCCTGTCGTTTGGGCTGTAGCTAAAGGCTCTGCGCTTAATAAACTAATCTTAGTCCCTACTGCCCTTGTGATTAGCGCCTTTGCGCCTTGGGCAGTTACGCCATTACTGATGCTTGGCGGTTTGTTTCTATGTTTTGAAGGTGTTGAAAAGTTGTTCCATCAGTTTTTTCATCATGCAGAAGTTGACCATAGCGAGCCTAAAAAACCCATAGGTCAGGATGAAAGCCTCAATCTAGAAACTTCAGAAAAAGAAAAAATTGCTGGCGCCGTACGCACTGACTTTGTCTTATCTGCAGAAATTATTGTCATCACCCTCGGTACCGTGGCAACAGAAGTGTTTAGTAAGCAAATACTGGTGCTAATGACTATCGCCATTATTATGACTATCGGGGTATATGGCCTAGTTGCTGGCATTGTGAAGCTTGATGATGGCGGTCTACATCTAGCGTCAAGCTCAGGCAAGAATATGTGGGCGGCGTTAAAACGTAAATTAGGTTTTGCTATTTTGGCTTTTGCACCATACATGATGAAAGCCCTATCTGTAATAGGAACGGCCGCAATGTTTTTAGTCGGGGGAGCGATTCTTACTCATGGTATCGCTAGCGTACATCACTGGATCGAAAACTTTGCCAGCAGCCTAAATAATGGCTTTTTACATGCCATTGTTCCTGCACTATTAAATGGTCTCTTCGGGATAGTGGCTGGTGCTGTTGCATTATTACTATTTAACATCGTGAAGGGTTTACTGGGTAAATTAAAAATTAACCAAAAAAAACAGGTTAACTGAATTCAATAGATCAATGAATAAACAGCCAAGTCTGACTTATGTAGGGCTTGGTACAGTAAGATAAATAAGAGCTAATTAAATTGGCTCTTATTTTTTCTTGCATTATTTCTATATTTATGGAAATATAGAAATATGAACACTAAGAATGCTGTTACCCTGCTTGCATCACTTGCTCAAGAGGCAAGGTTGGAAATATTTAGATTGCTGGTACAAGCTGGCCCAAGTGGTCTAGCGGCTGGTGATATTGCAAGCAAATTAAATATCCCTACCAGCACCCTTTCCTTTCATCTTAAAGAGCTTACGCATGCCGGGCTGCTTAATGCAGCACAAGCAGGTCGATTTATTTACTATTCAGCCGCTTTTAATATCATGGATGACTTGCTGGGATTTTTAACTGAAAACTGCTGCCAAGGCGTTCAATCCTGTGAACCTAAGTTATGCAATACACAATCAAACGAGAAGGAGTAAATGATGAAAAGAATGCATGTACATATTTCCGTTGAGGATTTGAATAAGAGTATCAATTTTTACAATCATTTATTTGGTGCTCAACCCACTGTTCATAAGCCGGATTATGCCAAATGGATGCTAGACGACCCGCGGGTAAACTTTGCGATTAGTCAGCGTGGAGAATTACCCGGTCTCAATCATTTAGGTATTCAGGTCGATAGTGACAATGAACTTTCGGTCTTGAAATATCAATTAGAAGCTGTCGATTTATCTATATTGAGTGAGTCTGGTACTTGCTGTTATGCAAAGTCCGATAAAAACTGGGTTCAAGATCCATCTGGTATTGCCTGGGAAACTTATCACACAATGGATAGCGCACCCACATTTAGCAGCAAGGTAGACGCTACCGAACCTGCTTGCTGTGTGCCTGTTCAGGAGAAGATTACATTTATATCTCGCAAGAGTCACACAGAATAAAATTTGAAAAATAATCAAAAAATAAGTAGTTTTGAGCGCAACTTAACTTGGTGGGTAATCGGATGTATTTTGGTCGGAATAAGCCTTGGTAAACTCATTCCAAGCCTATTTCAAACAATAGGTGATATGCACATAGCACGGGTAAATCTACCTGTCGCTATTTTGATCTGGCTAATGATTATTCCCATGTTGCTAAAGATTGATTTACGCAAAATGAAAGATGTTGCTGAGCATAGCAAAGGTATCGTAGTGACATTGGCCATTAATTGGCTGGTCAAACCTTTCTCTATGGCACTTTTGGCTTGGCTTTTTATTCGGCACTTTTTTGCACCCTACTTACCTGCAGACCAGATTGATAGCTATATTGCTGGACTCATTTTACTGGCTGCAGCACCCTGCACGGCTATGGTATTTGTGTGGAGCAACTTATGTGATGGCGATGCCAAGTTCACACTTTCACAAGTAGCAGTGAATGATGTGATTATGTTATTTGCTTTTGCGCCACTAGTAGCCTTGCTGCTTGGCGTTTCAAGCATTGCAGTGCCTTGGGATACCTTAGCTATTTCTGTACTGTTGTTTATTGTAGTGCCAATTGCAATTAGCCAAATTTGGCGTAGCTTACTGCGTGGCAACCAAGCTAAATTAGATGCGACATTAGCAAAATTACAACCTTTTTCACTAAGCGCTTTATTACTTACTTTAGTTTTGTTATTTGCGTTTCAGGGCCAGCAAATTTTGGCACAACCTATCATTATTTTACTTCTGGCTATACCTATCCTAATTCAAGTATATTTCAATGCTGGCTTGACTTATTGGTTAAGTAAAAAATTTAAAGTAGCACATTGTGTTGCAGGACCATCTGCCCTAATTGGAGCATCTAACTTTTTTGAATTGGCTGTCGCAACAGCAATTGCACTGTTTGGTTTTAATTCTGGGGCTGCACTAGCTACCGTAGTTGGCGTACTAATTGAAGTGCCAGTGATGTTATCCGTAGTAGCAATTATTAAGAAAAGTCGCACTTGGTATGAAGTTAATCAAAATTAATGGAGAAATTTCAGGGTGACTTTATATTTCAAGCAGTATGGAATTTCTAAAAAATGGTTATAAAAGATACAGATGGTATTACTGAGCTGAATCGAACAGATATTGATGCATTAAAAGGCGCTGCACTGTTAGAATTTGGCGCCGTTTGGTGTGGCTATTGCAAAGCCGCCCAGCCTATTATTGCCTCTGCGCTGGTTAATTATCCCAATACCTACCATATCAAAATCGAAGATGGAAAAGGACGCCGACTTGGGCGTTTATATTCCGTCAAACTTTGGCCCACATTAATATTTCTTAGAGACGGTATAGAAATAAACCGTTTAGTGCGTCCTGTTAATTTAGAAGTAATTAATGAAGCTTTGGCTGAGATAAATATCGAGTAACCTTTACACTTCAATATATCTTCAATAATTTAAAACTAAATGAATACAACTAATCTGATAGGCTACTTTGCCGCATTTCTAACGACTGCTGCTTTTCTTCCACAGGCACTTCACTCTTGGAAAACACGGGATTTATCAGGTATTTCATTGCCCATGTACAGCATGTTCAGCCTAGGAGTATTTTGCTGGTTAATCTATGGCTGCATGATAGTAAGCTGGCCTATTATTGTGGCGAATAGCATTACTTTTTTACTCGCTTGTGCAGTGCTTATATTAAAGGTAATGCATAAGAAGCATTGCATATAGCATCATTCGGTGAGCGCGCTGATTGCTCACCGATTGACCATTTTATTTACCAATCGAACTATTTCCTAACGAATATACCACCACGCTATCGCCTGCGGTGTATCCAAAAATAGAATTCCCACCAGCTGCCACGGCCACATATTGCACGCCATCAATTTCATAGCTGATCGGCGGTGCATTTACACCAGCATCGACCTTGGCTTGCCATAGCAAATCTCCGGTATGGCTGTTATAGGCATTAAAGTGACCATCACCCTCGCCTGCAAACAATAAATCACTTTCAGTGACGAGCAAGCCGCCAATTAACGGTTGCTCAGTTTTCTGTTGCCACTGCATTTTTCCTGTATTCAAGTTAATGGCAGAAAGCACGCCCCAACGCGGATCTTTGGTAGGCTCGGATGACGCATAACGAATTGCAGGTGCGCCATCTTTAGCAGGCTCATCTACCAGCGTGTACTTGATTGGCGCATGAATGCCCGCAACAAAGCTCGTTTGTGTGCGTTCATCCACTGCGCTTGGACTCCAATTAGCGCCGCCTAAGATGCCTGGATACAGCACCGTGCCCTCTTTTGTAGCCTTAGCAAATAGATTTTTTTGTGGCACGAATGCGGCAGACTTCATTAGCAACTGACCAGTGACTCTGTCATGTACATAATACCAACCGGTTTTACCGGCTTGACCCACGGCTGGAATAGTTTTACCGTCTTTT
>JBDSHU010000242.1:0-8633 GCA_039918335.1 Methylotenera sp.
GTTTTAGACATAGCAATGTAAGGTAATTTCTCAAATGCCAGCTTGTTGCGCTCACCATCCTGACTTTTTGACTGCCCCTCAAAAATGCGGGCTGCCGTCACGGTTGAAACGCCCATACCATCACCAAGAAACAGAATGACGTTCTTGGCATGCCTGGTATTGGGCTGTAATTTCTTAGCTTCAGCCAGTGCAGCTTGACCATCCTGAAACCAGGTATTGGCATCTTCTCCTGCATATATGAAATGTGAGTGAATAGTCAAAATAACTGCTATTAAAATAGATTGAGGTATTAATAATTTCATTATTTATCTTATCAATTAAAGTCATGTTTAAAATTTTATATAGATTAAGGCCTAATCATGTAAATGTGATGACAAAAATCAATCTCAAGGATAAATACAGATAAAAACTTGAATCGATGCACTAAATGTTAAAATGCAAAATAAGCAATAAAGTTAGTATTAATAAGGAAATAAATAAATGGCAATTCAATGGTATCCGGGTCATATGACCCAAGCACGCAAAAAAGCCGAAGAGACAATGGAGTTCACGGATATTGTCATCGAGGTACTGGATGCACGCGTACCTGAAGCCAGCCATAACCCTGTGATTAATGAAATGCGCCTGTTTCGTCAGCGGCCTAATCTAAAGATACTGAATAAAGCAGATTTAGCGGATCCCGTTGCCACACAAGCTTGGCTTAATTATTTTAACCGCCAACCCAACACCAGGGCTGTTGCGCTTTCATGCAAAAAAGCCGGGGAAGCCAATAAAATACCTAAGCTATGTTTAGCGCTTACGCCACACCGAGGCACCCACTTAAAGCCGCTGCGTATGCTAATTATGGGGATTCCAAACGTCGGAAAATCAACACTGATGAACGCCCTACTTAATCGTCGTGTAGCCAAAGTAGGCGATGAACCCGCAGTGACAAAAAGCCAGCAGCGTTTTGACTTAAGCGAAACCATGAGCATTACCGATACGCCCGGTATGATGTGGCCAAAAATTCAATATGAATCTGATGGATACATGCTCGCAGCCAGCCATGCTATTGGGCGGAATGCAGTGATTGATGAGGATGTTGCGCTATTTTTAGCCAATAACTTGCTCAAGTCCTATCCGGAATTACTCAATGCCCGTTACAAGCTTGATACCATGAAAGCTGATGGCGGGTATCTCGATGTATTGAAAATGGATGGTGTAGATTTACTGGAAGCGATTGCCAAGCGCCGCTCATATAAACGCCATGATGGCTTATGGGATACCGAAAAAACCGCAGTGGCTTTTTTAACCGATTACCGTAGCGGCGCGATTGGCAGAATCAGTTTGGAAACACCTTTAAGCCGTGAGGCGATGATTGAAGGCACTAAGACAGTGACAACTGATGATGAGCAAATCATTACTGAAGAAAACAATGTCTCAGAAGGTCACGCTCCAACCAATACTGAGGTTTAATGGCATTGATTCATTGAAATCTGCGCTTGTGAACACTCGTTTTTTTGACCTTGCTTGAAGCTGTTAGCAAATGCTTCCATTCCAGATTTAGCTTTATGTGTAACGTTAACAGCTACGGTTGATTCCACAGGCTTTTTACGTTCAATCTGCTTAGCTTTCTTTGCCGCAAGTTTAGATTTGGCTAACTTTTCTTGTGCCAACTTATCTTCCTTAAACTTGTCTTGTATGGTTAATTCGTTAGCCTCCTGAGAAGAGTCCATCGCTTTAGCTCCAGACTTAGCATTAACATCTGACTGTGGCAAATTATTAATTTTTTCACTCACTATCAAAGCAACTTTTACTGGTTTATTTGATTCGGCTAGATTTACTTTAGCCTTATTCTGCTCAGTAACTACAGTCGGTGTAACTGATTCAGCCTGCGTAGGCATTAATTTAGCAAAGCCTAAAAGTGCCACAACTGCAAACAAGCCAGGCGCTGCATATTTCCAATTCACTTTATTTTTTAAAGCTAACTGATCTGTTGACCTGCGGGCATCCTTAGTAGCTTGAGGCTGATTTGTATTTACCTCTTGACCTGCATGTGAACGTACAGAATAAATTTCATGTTCGCGTACGTGCTTGTCGTGTTTAACTCCTGAATAAGCAAACATTTCTGAAAACTCTAAGGTCAGACGCGAGGTGACTTCATAATATGAACGCGATACTAAAATTTGGTTAGGTTCAGCAAAACTCATAATTCGCTGCGCTACGTTGATACCATCCCCAATAATATTGGGCTGATTATTGATATCAATGACAGTACGGACCGGGCCTAAGTTAATACCAAAACGGACGTATAAAGGTATTGAATTATTAACATTACTCTTTAAAATTCCATCACGTATAGTGAGGGCCACAAACATGGCATCCTCCGGTGACCCCATTAACGCAATGGCAACCCCATCTCCAGTATCTAAAATAATTCGATCATTTTGTGCGACGCTTTTTAACGAGTTGCTGATTAAATCATTGAATTTAGTTTTTACGTCGATTTGGTCAGAATCAGATTTTTTTGAATAATCAACGATGTCTAAAAACACGATACTACAAATAGAAGTTTTATTGATTCTGTCATTCATAGTTGAATCTCCACCAATCACGTCAGTTTATTGACATTTTTTATAATTGTTCAACAACAGCTACTCAGCACTTTATTATCAATTTTGGCGACTAAAGCCAATGTCCACTACCTTAGAGCTGGAAGGTGTTTTATACGATAAAATTTATATTCCAGGCTTAGCGTTACATCATGCAATTATTATGCCGTTAACATAGATGCATACCCACTATTTAACATGCATCCATTTTTTCGATTAAACACTAAAGCCAACTACACAACTGGTAATATAAACCTTGCAAAAAGTTACAGCTATTTAATCAAAATCTACAGTGGGGGCGTCCTTGCTCAAACATCTCTTTCAATTATTTTGCATATTGGTTTTATTGACTGTCACCACTGTCATTAACCACACTTTTTTCAGCACGCTAGGTAATACTGGTGTGAGTATGCTGTATTTAGTGATTGTGGTTGCAGTGGTTTATTTCTGTACTTTTGGTATCGCCTCAGGCACGGCAATCGCTGCGTTTTTTGCCATTAACTATTTCTTTGTCGCGCCACGTTACACTTTTGAAGTCGCACATATTGAATCGTGGGCGAGCTTAATCAGTTTTTTAATCGTATCGCTTGTGATCAGCTCTTTAGTGAAGCGGCTAAAGTCTCAAACTGAAGTCTCGGTGCTTGCCTCTAAACGTGCTGAATTCGCTAAAACTTTAGCGGAAAAACTAGCACTCTCAACTGATCTAGCCTCTTTAATTAACGATACTTGTACATTGTTACAAACTGAGTTCAGCAAACCATTCGCTATTGCTCAATTAGATGCCAACAAGACCTACCAGCTACATTCAGATAGCGTTGCTGCCCCTGACCAAAAAGCGCTACTATGGGTAGCCAACAACGCCAAACCCATAGGCCAGTACACGGACAATTGGCCTGAATCTTCGTATTGGCTGATGCCTTTTAATCGCCTGCCAAGTCAACTACCGATTTTAGTTATTGGTCATGTAAGTGCGGATGACAGTGTTGAAATCTATACTGCGATCAAGTCATGTGTCGACCAAATTTCACAAGCTTACCAACGGCTAATCAATAATGAAAAAGCAAAACATGCTGAATTGATAGCGCAAGAAGAAGCCATACAAAGTGCGTTGCTTGCTTCAATCTCGCATGATATGCGCACACCACTCACCTCAATTTTAGGCGCGGCAACCACTTTACAACAGGCAGATTTAGAGCCTGCACAAGCAGCATATTTAACCTCATTAATCGCCTCACAAGCAAGATATCTAGCCACTACGACTGAGAACATACTCTCTCTCATTCGCTTAGAGTCAAGCGAAGTGAAACAGATTCCTATGGACTGGCAATCTCCCGAGGAATTAATTGGTGTAATGACTGCGCTATACAAAAACCGAGGCGAATCGCTCAATTTAAAAGTAACGGCTAGCGAACCGGAGCTATTGATTAAAGGGAATGCAAACTTGTTGATGCAAGCGCTAGTTAACTTGATTGATAATGCCAAACAAGCACAGACTGGCTTAACCAATTTAAACCCAGAACCTATCCTGATTGATGTTGTAAAAACTACCGATAGTATCAATATCAGTGTGAGTGATCGTGGCAAGGGCTTTGATGAAACGTTTACTGCATCTAAAATCAAAAAGTTTTCTTCTACAAACGCGAAAGGATTTGGCTTGGGCTTATCCATCGTGCAAGCCATTGCAAAATCACATGATGCACGCTTAATGATTCATAACCGAGAAGGTGGCGGGGCTTGTGTGACGTTGAACTTTAATATTCCGAATACAGAAAATGTTAATGCCTGATAAAAGCCTTATTCTAATTATTGAAGACGACTTGCAGATTAGTCAGTTTCTGCAATCCAGCTTAAAAGTAAGCGGCTACCTCACGCACTGCGTACAAACAATTGCAGACGGCAAACACCTATTGAATGAACATAAACCTGCACTCATCATATTGGATTTGAATTTACCAGATGGCGATGGCCGAGATTTTATTGATCATGTCCGCATCAGTTCTGATATTCCGATTTTAGTATTATCGGCACGCCAATCCGAGCAAGAAAAAGTAGATTGCTTTGATTCGGGTGCGGACGATTATTTGGCGAAACCCTTTGGTGTAAATGAGTTGCTTGCCAGGGTAAAAGTATCACTTAAACGTACTGCTATGATGTCGTTACGCGATGATGTTTTTAAATTGGATGATTTAGAAATAGACACCGTTAACTCTCGTGTCTTGTTAGACAAACAACCAGTACATCTCACGCCAATTGAATTCAAGCTATTGTTTATCTTAGCTAAAAAACCTGGAAAAGTATTCACTCACCGCCAACTACTCACCGAAGTTTGGGGTGCTGAATATATAAACGACACACATTACCTGCGCATTCACATGGGCAGATTACGGGCTCGTCTTGAAATAAACTCAGCCGCACCGCGCTATATTTTAACTGAGGCAGGTATAGGTTACAGACTCGCAGCCACATAAAATGTTAGTTACTAGTTATTTAGGGTTTCATAATGGATGAACTAAAAACAATCAGCTTATTTATAATCACCGCGTTTGCAGAAATCATTGGTTGTTATTTGCCTTATCTGTGGCTCACTCAACATAAAAGCGCTTGGTTACTTATTCCTGCTGGGGTTTCTCTTGCGTTGTTTGTCTGGTTATTAACACTTCACCCAACGGCTGCGGGTAGAGTTTATGCGGCTTATGGTGGGGTCTATGTCTGTGTAGCGATTTTTTGGCTGTGGTTGGTTGATGGCGTAGAACCAACTATTTGGGATTTAGTAGGCTCAGGAATTGCCTTAACAGGTATGGCAATTATTATGTTTTCACCTAGGAATGTTTAAGCACAATGGAATGTTTAAGCACAATAGTTAACCCATGTTTATGTGATTGATACACTGATGCTGTTTCAATGACTTTGTCTTTATTTTACAAAGGTCATTTTGAAACAATCATGCAGACAAATATACAATCAGCAAACACTCCATCAAAAAGTGTTGCGGCGCTCACATTGGGCGCTATCGGGGTGGTGTATGGCGACATCGGTACCAGCCCGCTTTACACAGTTAAAGAAATATTTAGCACATCCACAGGTATAGCACTTACGCAAGCCAATATCATCGGAGCAATTTCCGCTATATTTTGGGTATTAATGTTAGTTGTCACACTGAAGTATGTCATTTTAGTACTGCGTGCAGATAATCGCGGTGAAGGTGGCATTATGGCCTTGCTTGCACTAGCCGTTTCTACTGCATCTGCTGCACCAATGCGAAAAAAAATGTTGCTAGGATTAGGCGTATTCGGCGCCGCACTTTTTTATGGAGATAGCATTCTCACTCCCGCTATTTCTGTGCTTTCGGCAGCAGAAGGTTTAGAGCTGATTACCCCAGGCTTAAAATCTTTCATCATGCCAATTTCTATTGCCATTTTAATCGCACTCTTTGCTTTTCAAAAATACGGTACTAATGCGGTTGGTAAGTTCTTTGGTCCTATCATCGTCGTATGGTTTACTGTGCTAGGTGCAATCGGTATTTATCACATTACCCAAAATCCCATGATATTGAATGCACTTAATCCTATGTATGCATTTCACTTCTTAGCCGACCGGGGTGCTGGCATCTTTTTAGCGGTAGGTGCTGTGGTGCTTGCTATCACAGGTGCAGAGGCACTGTACGCAGACATGGGGCACTTTGGTAAACCTGCTATTCGTATTGCATGGACAGGTTTAGTATTACCAGGTTTAGCACTGAATTATTTAGGTCAAGGTGCTTTACTGTTATCAACACCCGAAGCCGTGAGTAACCCGTTCTACCTATCATTTCCTCCGGA
Source organism: Methylotenera sp. (assembly GCA_039918335.1). Lineage (GTDB taxonomy): Bacteria > Pseudomonadota > Gammaproteobacteria > Burkholderiales > Methylophilaceae > Methylotenera. The sequence continues at coordinate 6,410 of JBDSHU010000242.1, forward strand.
ATTGCTAATTCCTGCAGTGATACTTGCGACACTAGCCACCATTATTGCCTCTCAAGCAGTGATTTCAGGCGCATATTCAATTACACAACAGGCCATACAACTAGGCTTTTTACCTAGAATGCAAATACTGCACACATCAGCCAGTGAGTCAGGTCAAATCTACGTGCCTGCTATCAATTGGTTATTGTTAGTCGCTGTAGTCATTACTGCCATCGCTTTTCAAAACTCATCTGCCATTGCATCAGCGTATGGCATTGCTGTAACTGGTACGATGTTAATAACCACCATACTCACCTATTTTGTATTACGCCATAACTGGAAGTATCCGGTGTGGATAGCCTTAAGTGCTACTGGTGCATTTATTGCTTTAGATTTGCTCTTGCTCGCCTCATGTTCAGTCAAGTTTTTCAAAGGTGGCTGGTTCCCAGTAGCACTTGGTGTTTTATTGGTGATAGTCATGTGGACATGGAAACAAGGCCGTGAAATTCTGCTGCAACATATTCATGAGGACGACCCAAAACTGGAAGACTTTGTGAATAATATCGCCCGTGAAAAAAGAGCAAGAATCGAACGCACAGCAATATTCTTATGTGCAAACCCAGATACTGTACCGCAAGCCTTGATGCATAATTTAAAGCATAATCAAGTATTGCATCAAACCAACCTAATACTCACGGTAGCGTTTTTAGATGTGCCAACCGTAGCGAAAGAACAACGCTTACACATCAAAGAAATTGGTTCTGGGTTTTGGCAAATCAGGCTAGATTATGGCTTTATGGAAACGCCCAACATACCCAAAGCACTAGAAGATTGCAAAATAGATAACGTGACGATTGACCCATTCACCACATCATACTTTGTCAGCCGAGAGACCGTTATTTCTGGGCAAGGAGGGAAAATGGCAAAATGGCGCGATGATTTGTTTGCAGTCATGTCACGCAATGCAGGTAGCGTAGTGAGCTACTTTAATATTCCGAGTAATAGCGTAATTGAATTAGTCTCTAGGATTCATATTTAATTTTATGCACTATTGAGTTAACTGCCTTGATTGAATTTAATCGAGGCAGTTTAGCATTTAGAACGTGTTAGATTTCTCAGGAAGCTTCCTTTTTAACCAACTGCTTCGCAAACTCAACATCCAGCCTACTCACCCGTTTTGGTGTTTGTGGGCCGTATGCATTCACAAAGGCTACGAATTCATCCAGCATCATCGGCTCACAAAGACGGCTAGACTCACCCGCTGAGTCAGCGAGTACTAATGAAAACAACCCTCCGCCACTGAGTGTCATGGAATATTGCTCATTGCCGCTACGTCGTTTAAGTCGATCAATCGCAGCACTGGCTTTAGTGGATCTCATTTTTGCAATTCCTCAAGGCGTTTACTTAATAATTTTTATGTTTGATTTGTGTGGCTAAATTCCATACGGCAGATTATGGCACGCTTTAAACACTAACGTTTGATGACAATATTAGATAGCTAGTTTCAGCCTTAAACGCTAAAATCCAGAGTCTAGATTTTTCGCTAAAATTCAATTTTTTCGAATCAAATTCTTCCAGAACATTTTTCTTCAAGAACATTTTAAAGTAATGCATGCTAAACACCCTTAATTCGCCGCAACGAGAAGCAGTTAAATATCTCGATGGTCCTTTGCTTGTATTGGCTGGTGCCGGTAGCGGCAAAACACGCGTGATTACGCAAAAAATCAATTATTTGATTGAGGAAACCGGTTATTCGCCCAAAGAGATTGCCGCCATTACCTTTACCAATAAAGCCGCGCGTGAGATGCAAGAACGTGTGGGTAAACTGATGCAGGGGAAAAGCACCAAAGGCTTAACGATTGCCACGTTCCACTCACTGGGACTGCAAATGCTGCGCGCGGAAGCTTCCCTGCTCGGCTATAAACCGCAATTCTCAATTTTAGACTCATCCGACAGTTTCAAGATTTTGGCGGACATTTTAGCCACGTCCGATAAACAATTGTTACGCAAAACGCAATGGCAGATTTCAGCCTGGAAAAATGCCTTTATCAATGCAGACCAAGCCAAAGCACAAGCCGACGAAGAACTTACGCATGCTGCGGCTAAGGTATATCAGCTATACCAGCAAACGCTTAAGGCTTATCAAGCAGTGGATTTTGATGACTTAATCAAACTGCCTGTTGAGTTATTTGAACAGCATGATGAAGCGCTCAATAAATGGCAGCGCAAGTTGCAATACTTATTG
>JBDSHU010000243.1:0-5707 GCA_039918335.1 Methylotenera sp.
TGCTCTCATGGTGCAAATGGCCACTCAAATTGACTGGGTACAAGCCATGAGCTTTATGCTGTTCACCTTGATTTACACCCCTTGCCTATCGACCATCGCTACGATTAAAAGTGAATCCAAAAGTAGCTGGTTCATGTGGCTATCTATTATCTGGTCATTAAGCTTAGCTTGGGTCGTCAGTTTTGTGTTCTATCAAGGTGCGCGGTGGTTAGGTTACTAAGCATTTAGGTAACCAATTTGTTTGAAGTTTTACCTTAAGCTCTGAACATAAAGTAGACAGCGCTCATCAAACATAAGCCAGCCCACAAAAAGTCCAACTTAAATGGTTGTTGCATGTAAAACACTGCTAATGGTACAAATACAGCCAAGGTAATGACTTCTTGCAATATTTTTAGCTGAGCTAATGACATTATAGTAAAGCCTATACGGTTGGCTGGCACCTGAAACAGATACTCTAACAACGCAACACCCCAGCTAATCAAGGCTGCGATAACCCATGGCTTTTGGCTTAAATTCTTAAGATGTGCATACCAGGCAAACGACATAAATACATTTGCATGGTAAGTAAAAGTATGGTTTTTAAGATGGTTGGCATAGCGCTTGATGGGCTTGGAGCTTAGAGTCAAGAGGGTAGTAGGTATATGTTCTATACCTGCTTAATATTTATACTGCCAAATCTATACTGCTGATTCGCCTGTTTCGCCGGTGCGGATACGCACTACTTGTTCAACTGAACTTACAAAAATCTTACCATCGCCGATTTTTCCAGTATGCGCAGCTTTAATAATGGCATCCATGGCTGCATCGACCATATTATCGGCGACCACTAGCTCGAGTTTGATTTTTGGTAAAAAATCGACTACATATTCGGCACCGCGATAAAGCTCGGTATGACCTTTTTGACGACCAAAACCCTTTACTTCTGTCACAGTTAAACCGTTCACACCAATGTTTGATAACGACTCACGTACTTCATCTAACTTAAATGGCTTAATGACTGCTTCAATTTTTTTCATGCTGGTCGAACTCCCTAATTTATGACTAAATATTGTAGTTTATGCTTAAGATTGATGAATTTAGCCATCCAGCAATCTTACTTCAAGTCATTAGCAAAATCTAGTTTAACTATCTGCCAACTTTTAGTTGCAACTCTTGCAACTAACTAAAACTAGCTGATTTAACTGTGATAGGAAGTCGCCTATCTTTCCCAAAGCCTTTATGGGTAATACGCACACCTATCGGTGATTGGCGGCGCTTATACTCATTGCGGTCTATCAATGTAATTACCCGATCAACATCCGAAGACTGATAGCCCAACGCGATGATCTTTGCACGACTGAGGTCCTGTTCAACATAAGCCTCCATAATGCCATCTAACACATCATAAGGCGGCAAACTATCCTGATCTTTTTGGTCAGCGCGTAGCTCTGCAGATGGGGGGCGCGTAATAATGCGCTCAGGAATAACAGTGGATAAACTATTACGATAATTAGAGAGTTGATATACCAAGGTTTTTGGCACGTCTTTTAATAAGGCAAAGCCACCCGCCATGTCGCCATACAGCGTGCAATAACCCACGGCCATTTCGCTTTTATTACCTGTGGTGACTACTATGTTGCCAAACTTATTTGAGAGTGCCATCAACAACATACCGCGAATCCGTGCTTGTATGTTTTCTTCAGTGGCATCCAAGGCAAGACGGCCGAATAAAGGCTCAAGCGCAGATAGATATTGCTCAAACAATGTTTTAATAGCGATTTCAGTATATTTTACGCCTAGTATATTCGCCATTTCACGGGCATCATCCACGCTGATATCAGCGGTAAATTCTGACGGCATCATCACGGTATGCACATTTTCTGCACCAAGTGCATCAACTGCAATTGCTAAAGTTAATGCCGAATCTATGCCTCCGGATAGGCCTAGCACCACGCCAGGAAAGCCATTTTTATGCACATAATCTGCCAATCCCAATTTTAGCGCTTCATAAACAGAGGCTACTGCGCTCAAAGGTGGATTGATGACTGTAGATATTGGCTGTGAACCGTTAAATTCGACTATCTCTAATATCGACTCAAATGCAGGCAATTGATGCGCTAGCACTCCTCCGGCATCCAGCACAAAAGAACCGCCATCAAACACGAGCTCATCTTGCCCGCCAACTAAATTACTGTAAATAATGGGGAGTTGGGTTTCGTGAACACGCTGACGTAATATCTCTAGGCGGGTATATTGCTTTTCCATATGAAACGGTGAGGCGTTTAATGCAATAAGCAACTCAGCACCTGCGGCTTTAGCCAATAAAGCAGGTCCTGGCTCCCATACATCAGCACAAATCAGCACACCTATTTTTAGGCCTTGATGCTCAAAAACTAGTGCGTCATCACCCGCAGTAAAATAGCGCTTCTCATCAAACACACTGTAATTTGGTAACGCATGTTTGTGATAAGTCGCAAAGAGATCGCCATTTTGTAGCACTGATGCAGCGTTATAGCAGACATCATCTACTTGGTGGGGATGTCCTATTATGACTGTGATGCCCATTAATGTTGTATTTACACTGAGTTTTCTTAATGCTACATCACAAGCCTCTAAAAAATCTGCACGCAATAATAGATCTTCTGGTGGATAACCACATAATGAAAGCTCAGGCGTTACTAACAATGTAGCGCCTGAAGATTTAGCGCTTATTGCACTCGCTATAATTTTATCTACATTGCCTGCAATATCGCCTACCATGCAGTTGATTTGAGCGATTGCGACCTTCATTTAATCATCTGTCGCTGTAAGAATCAGCCTAAATATCAAAATAAACATCAATAAGATCCGCCTGCATCTTTAATCAATTTTATGATTTCCGTTTCCTGTTTTTTTAAAGCATAAACTAAGGCAGTTAACCCATATTGATCTTTAGTTTTTACTTTAGCTTTATTATCAAGCAATAATTTAACCATCTCCGTTGCGCCATTATCGACTGCAATGTGTAACAGCGGTGTTCCTTCTGCATCTAGATTATTCACATCTGCGCCGTTAGAAATTAATGCGCGTGCAGCCTCTAACTGTGACTTTTTAACCGCCCAAGTAAGCGCAGTCCATTTTGCAAGATCTTTTTGATCAACTACTTTCTTTGGGTTTACTGATGACTTGTTCACTAACAAGTCAATCGCAGGCGTATGCCCCTCCCGTGCTGCAATCATCAGTGCAGTGGTTCCCATCTTATCCTGTGCAAGCACATCGGCTTTATGGTCTAGCAACGTGGTAATCGTCGCAATATCACCGCTTTTAGCTGCGTGCATCAACACCGTTCTGCCATCATCACTTTTAGTATTGACATCTACGCCATGTTTTACTAAAAGATCAACTATTTGCGAAAACCCAGAAACCGCAGCGAGACCAAAAGCACTCCAGCCGGATGAATCCCTCACTTTTGGATCTGCGCCTTTTTCCAGCAATACTTTTACTGTCGCAATATTGTTTTTCTTTGCCGCAAACATCAGTGCAGTCCAACCGCCATTATCTTTAGCGTTAATCTCTGCACCTTTGTTGATTAATGCGTTGACCACTTCAAACTTGTCTTTACGCGCTGCGTACATCAGTGCAGTGATACCGTCTTCATCTTTAACGTTGGCACTTGCACCACTTGCCAACATGGCATTTACCGTCGCCACATCACCTTTAGATGCAGCTGTCAGGATGTATGAAACATTTTCTACCGCTAGTGCTGGCGTGACAACTGCCAGCATACTAGTAGCAAAAAGAGCTGTTAAGATAAATACTGGAAAACGTTTGAATGAAATAGTCATATCTCTTTAATCTAGTTGTTCTTTCTAAAGTTACTTACTTATAGTTACTTCAAACATATAGCAACTTAAGATAAATTCGTTTTCCAGAATCACTTTTTATTCTGAATAGCAGCGAGCACAGCCTCACCCAAACCCGCGGGTGAACTGGCCACGACTGCCCCAGCCAATTCTAATGCACGAATTTTGTCAGAGGCTTTACCGCTGCCGCCAGAAATAATCGCCCCTGCATGGCCCATGCGTTTACCTGCGGGCGCTGTTTGCCCTGCAATGTAGGCAGCTACTGGTTTAGTCACATTACTTTTAATAAATTCAGCGGCAGCTTCTTCGTCTGAACCGCCAATCTCACCGACCATAATGATGGCTTCCGTTTCATCATCCGCTTCAAACATTTGCAGGCATTCAATAAAATTAAGGCCTTTGATCGGGTCGCCACCAATACCTACGCAGGTGCTTTGACCTAATTTAAGCGCAGTGGTTTGGTGTACCGCTTCATAAGTCAATGTGCCAGAACGTGACACAATACCCACCTTACCACGCAAATGAATACTTCCGGGCATAATGCCGATTTTGCATTCATCAGGGGTGATTACGCCTGGGCAATTTGGCCCAATCAATTTGACGTTGTATGAATTAAGCACGTGCTTCACGTTAAGCATATCCAATACTGGAATACCTTCTGTGATACAGATAATCAGCTCGATTCCTGCATCACAAGCTTCCAAAATAGAATCAGCCGCAAATGCGGGCGGCACATAGATAACACTGGCATTTGCACCTGTTTCACGCACAGCCTCACGCATGGTATTGAACACTGGCAAACCTAGATGCACTAATCCGCCTTTACCCGGGGTAACGCCACCGACCATTTTTGTCCCGTAGGCTAATGCTTGCTCGGAGTGAAACGTGCCTTGCTTTCCAGTAAAACCCTGACAAAGTACTTTAGTATTTTTATCGACTAATATACTCATGCTGCCACCGCCTTAACTGCTTGCTTCGCAGCATCGGTTAAACCATCGGCAGAAATAATATTCAAGCCACTCGTTTGCAACATTTTTTTACCTAAATCCACATTAGTACCTTCTAAACGCACGATGACCGGAATGAGCATACCGACTTCTTTAACTGCAGTGATAATGCCCTCTGCAATGATGTCGCAACGCATGATCCCGCCAAATATATTCACTAAAATCGCTTTAACATTACTATCTGCCATAATAATCTTGAAGGCTTTAGCCACCGTTTCAGCCGTTGCCCCACCGCCTACATCTAAAAAGTTAGCCGGTGCGCCGCCATGGAGTTTGATTAAATCCATCGTTGCCATGGCAAGCCCAGCACCATTCACCATGCAGCCGATATTGCCGTTGAGCGCAATGTAATTGATACCGGCATGATGAGCGACGGCTTCTTTGCTATCTTCTTGCGACCAATCGCGCTGTTCAGCTAACGCCTTTTGGCGATATAGGGCATTGTCATCAATACTCATTTTGCAATCTAGCGCAAATAGCTTGCCGTCTGTCGTTACCACTAGCGGGTTAATCTCTAACAACGATAAATCGTTTTCTTTGAATAATCGATACAGGCCTTTTAATATTTTGGTAAAAGCACCAATTTGATCGCCTGTTAAATCCAGTTTAAACGCTAAATTACGCGCTTGATAATCGACCAAGCCACTTAGTGGATCACAGATTTCTTGCAAGATTTTTTCCGGGCTATTATGCGCAATCTCTTCAATATCCATGCCACCGGCACTTGATGCAACCACAACAACGCGCTCCAGCGCTCTATCCACTAACATTGATAAATACAGCTCACGCGCAATCGGTAATGTTTCTTCTATTAACACCTGATTCACAGGCTGTCCATCGGGCGCATTTTGATACGTCACTAATGTTTTGCCCAGCAGT